>NZ_JCACKO010000036.1:0-33303 GCF_059505445.1 Brasilonema angustatum
GCTCCCTGCTCCCTGCTCCCTGCTCCCTGCTCCCTGCTCCCTGCTCCCTGCTCCCCCTGCTCCCCCTGCTCCCCGTAAGGCTTCTGCATCGACGGAGTTTTGCAGTACATCATCGAGGCGGTTTAAGTCAGCCTCTAAATCTTGCAACATACTGCCAAAATTAATCAAACTGTTAATTGGCTCTAGGAAGCTGGCTGTTAAACTTTGGTAAGCAACCAACATCCCAATACTCAGGTTACCGCTCATCACCCGATAACCGCCGAGAAATAATATAGAAGTTGTTGTCAGCGCCGTCAAAAGTGTCGGTAATACTGTCAGAATTTGAGTTTGTAAAGCTAATTGCTGCTGAGCGTTGAGGGCTTTGGCATAGTTCCCGGCAAATTTAGCAAACGAGTCTGATTCAAGCCCAGAAGCTTTGATTGTTTCTATGGTTTGAATACCGGCGATCGCCACCCCGTTGACCTTACCATATTCCTGCGCCAGCTTCATATTGGCATCTACTCTCGTTCGCGATAAAAACTGTAGAGCGAAAAAGTTTATCGCGGCAAAACCAAGAGCAACACTCGTCAGTACCCAATCGTACTGGAGCATAATCAGAAAGTAAAACACCATCATCACCGTGTCAATGATTGTGGTGGCAAGGGTTCCTGAAAGGAGATTAGCAACTTTGTCATTCAGTTGCACACGAGAGCTAATTTCACCTGCAAAGCGTTGAGCATAAAACCCAACTGGTAAGCGTAGAATATGCCAGAGAAACTGCCCCGACGTTGTCACCGACAACTTAACCATCAACCGCCGCAAAGAAGTCAGCCGCAGCCAAGCAAGAAACCCCTGGAGTACAGCGGTGAGAACCATTCCTAACATCAGCGGTCGTATCCAGTCAGAGCGCTCAGTGACGAGAATTTCATCAACAAACACCTGAGTAAAAGCTGGCACAGCTAACCTGGGAAAAGTCAGTAATAGTCCTGCCAATAAGCAAAAGAAAATGGTGTTCTGCGAATTTTGCAAGCGTGAGGCTAAAGCAGAAACAACGTTATTTTTTTTACCTCCTCTTTGAAAGTCTGATCCTGGTTGCATAGCCAGGACGATCCCAGTGTAGGCGCGGCTAAACTCTTCTAGGGAAGCTGTTCGACGTCCTGTGGCGGGATCGTTGAGGTAAACGCGGTTTTTCGCGAACCCTTCCACCACAAGAAAATGGTTGAAATTCCAAAAGACAATGTAGGGGGGAGGAAGGGTTTTGAGGTTTTCCAAAGACGGTTTGAAACCTTTGGCATTTAAGCCATAGTTCCTCGCTGCTTTGATAACATTAAAGGCGTTGCTACCATCTCGCGAGACGCCACACTCACGCCGTAATTCTGCCAAAGGGACAATGCGCGAGTAATAACCTAAAATAATTCCCAAAGCAGCAGCACCACATTCCGTTGCTTCGATTTGCAGGAGCGTGGGGGTACGGACGCGACTCGTTTGAGGTCGAGGTAGGAGACTTTTAATGAAGGCAAAGGGCATGAGATCATTTTGCCCTACTTAGCCACTTGGCCGCAAGTTCATCAAACAGTGACCAGTTATCAGTTATCAGTTATCACTGCGATGCACTGAGCGCGGTCGTTGTGTCCACTGTTGCCTGTTGCCTGTTCACTGTTGAGTGTTAACTGTTCACTGTAACAGATAGGTTTGGTTTGACGCGTTGAACAAAGGCTAGTGGCATCACCCCCAACCATTTTTCCCGAATTATGCCGTTCTCCAGCAATACGCCAGTTGGAAAAGCTTCAGCGAAGCGACTCATAACGAACGGGTTCATCGCCACTACCGGAAAGTTGATATTATGAAGTTGAACAAATTCTTGAACTTCTTCCGGCGTTCGGGCAACTCCTGCCACTACATCTGGTAAATCAGGTCTTTTGTGAACTATTTTTAGCACTTTGATCCAGCTTTTGCACATTTGACAACCCGGCATTAAAAACACAACTAGTTTGTCACCTGTTGTTAAACTATCGGCGTATTCTTCTATCCATTTGGGTTGCCAAAGGTGATCAACTTTAAGCAGAGATAAGTCCAAGAGAGGTTTTTGTTTCTTCCACAAATACAAATACGAAACACCAGTTAATAGACAACTCATTGCCAAAGAAATGAGTAATGCTGTCACTTGCTGGGAAACTGTTAAAATATCGGCGACGGGATAAAACCAAGCCAAGCCAATCAAAGCAGTGTAGAGGATGTTGAGGAGTAAACTTTGGTTGGGACTAATATTAATCAGACCGTTATAGCAACCACAATTATTTGTGCGTTTGGTTGAGGTACTCCAGTAAGTTAAACCCGATAAGACCAGTAACAGAACAAGTGTACCCGGAAAAAGCCACTGAGGAAATAGCCGTAAAATTAAGGCTATTCCAAGGACACACTCTAGAATTGTGAAGGCGATCGCAACAGCTAGATTCACCTTTTGGGAAAACAACTGCAATTTAGTAATGTGGATAATAAACGTCTCTTGTGCGAGTGCTTTGACAATACCTGTCAGCAGAAATACACTGCCTACCACTAAGGTACTGATGAGAGAAATTGAATACATACTGCTTGCGATCACCTTTGGTAGCTCCCTTCGGAGCATCGCCACTTAATTGTCATAGCTAATTAAAGCACAAAAAGTTACTTTCGCACTTAAAGAAAGATACGAGCTACCTCAATTGCTTAAATCTTTTTTAAGCTTTAACAGAAGCATCAACAGAAGCATTAACACATGTATTCCCGAAAGCTGGATTAAGCAGACCAATTACGTTGACAGTATTACCACAAACGTTAACAGGTACATGAACTGGTACTTGAACAAGATTACCCGAAAGGACACCAGGTGAACCGACAGCAGCGCCCTGCGCACCAGCATCTCCAGCTATTACTGTCAATAAATCTGCATCATCAAGTTCCTCAAACCATTCCCCATCTTTTGATGATTGAATCAGTATAGGAGCTTGTTTCGTTGCTTTTTTTTCTTTTGTCTGAAACATTTTAAACATTTAAGTTTTCCTTTTAATTGGAGTTTTTATGATTATATAATACATTCTTTCTAAGTGTTCTTCATTAGTCATCTACTATAAGTTAAGGTGTTGGGTTAGTTTGTTTCTACCTTCAGTAGGAATTCAGAGAGCATATTTGCCCCCTTAAAACCACTTTTAGTTCAGCATGGTGTGCCGAAGACTCTTCATTCTGACTCCTGATTACTGACTCCTGAGTTCTTTTGTTAATACACACCAGTCCAAGAGCGAAAAAGAGGAATAATGTAAGAAATAGGTGCCACTTCTCCAACTTTGACCCGAACTTCTGTAGTCGTACCTGACGAGATTTGTAGTGCTGGTCCATTAGAAGAAGACCATTTGTAACCGCTGACAGTGTTTGGGTCTTTTTGTAGTTCGACGAAAACTTGCACACGAGCCGCGTTACTATTAGCAAGACTTTTAGCTATGTCTTCGTTGCCAACTTGCGCTGTAATATCGCCAGTTGTCACAGGGAAGGGAGAAACTCTTGTTACCAGCCCGACAATTCCACCGAAGCGATCGCGCTTGACAACGCTAGGTGTAACCTGTACCGTCATACCTGGTTTTATTTGTTTGCCATCCTTATCAGCAAAGTAAACAAGACTTGTTAGTTTGGCTTTGGAGTCAAGAGCTTCGATCGTCCCAATACGAGTGCCAGAATTGACAATTTGACCAGCGAGAACCCCTACTTCTAAAACGCGACCATCATATTTACTAATAACTTGGCTTGATTGAGTTAATTGCAATTTTAATTGGGCAATTTTGCGTTTAACTTCCTGAATTTGATTTAATTGATTTATTGATTTTTCTAAATCTTGTTGAACTAGTTTAGTTTTTTGAGTTTCGATATCTTTAATTTTAGTTTTGATTTCATCAAGCTTATTTTGATTTTGTAGATAATCGCGCTCAGCACTTGTTCTTTGAACTTCAAGCTCTTGAATATTATTTTTGATCTCGTCAGTTTTACTCAAGTTTTGTAGATATTCACGTTCGCTGGTTGTTTTTTGAACATCAAGGTCTTTGAGTTGTGTTGAAATCTCTGATATTTCCTTTTGAGCGTTCAACAATTCCTGCTGAGATTGCAGTAGTGTATCCTGGCTAATAATCTTCTGTTCAAAAAGACTACGACGAGTTGAAACTCGTTGTTGCAAGGTTTGTAGCAATGCACTGATTTGTTGCTTTTGCTGTTCAAGGCTTTTGCGTTTTTCTACTAGTGCGGTGAGAGTTTGTTTGTACAGCACTGGCGCGACTTGTTCTCTGGACACGCTTTGCTCAAGGCTTTGTCGTTTTTGCTTTAACGCTTCAAGGGTTTGTGAATGTAGCACTGGTGCGACTGATTCTCGATGCAAGGTTTCTTGAAAGTCTTTTTGCTGCTGTTGAAGCGTTCTTAGCGCCAGCACTGTTTGCTGCTTTTGCAGCCTATCGGTGTTTAGATTCTGTTCTAGAAGTTGGTTTAACTTTGCTTGTTCTTGTTGTAGTTGTTGCCTAATATTGGATTGGTCGATGATGGCGAGTACTTGACCTTGCCTAACCACATCTCCTGGCTTGATATTTAAAGCTAGTAATTGACCAGCACTGAGTGTTTGAAATGGCACCACATGACGAGGCCGGCTCAACACGCCGGAACCTGTGACAGTGAGTGGAATTCGCCCGACTACACTCCAAATACCAGCTATAACGACCAAAAAGCCCATAGAAATCAAAGGTAACCAAACTTGCTGGCTTGTGACCTGCATGAGTTGGTCAAGTTGTTCTGGTGACGACAGCTGTTCTAACGCTTCTTCTCGGAAGAGTCTGCTTGTTTTATTTTCCATCTTGTCTTATTTTCTCAGGACTTACGCAACTGTCAGGTATGATACATAGTTTTAGCTTAACTATTACTTCGTTCGCGAAACCTTAAAGGCATCTATAACGGGGTATCACAAAATTGCAAGAGTGTAGTCGTCAGCGCCCACGTTCTCACATAGAGCTATATGTTTCCATTTTAACTCTAGAACGAGTGGCACTTGTGACTAAACCTAACTCCTTTGTAAGATTAAGAAGCTCTCACCTAACTTCTACACTCGTTCTTTTAAGAGTTTGGTGACAACTGCAATTAATTGAGTTGGCTCGACTGGTTTAGATATATGTGCCTGGAACCCACTTGCAAGAGCTTTTTGGGAATCAGCTTCGCTAGCATAGGCTGTGAGCGCGATTGCCTTCGGCAGAGCTAGCGCCCTATGCCCAAGCGTGCCGTTAGGCATAGGGCGCGCTGAGTCCTCCGGACACGCTGCGCGAACGCAAACGCTTAACGCACGAATCTGCTCTGCTTGTTCTTCGGATAACTTCCGGATTTGACGTATGAGCATATATCCGTCCATTTCTGGCATCCCAATATCGCTGATCAACAAAACTGGTTGCCATTTTTGTAGAACTCGTAACGCCTCCTCTGCTGATGCTAGTGCTTTCACTTCTGCTCCCTCCTGTTCGAGCACAAAGGCAGTGAATTCCAATGAATCAGGTTCGTCGTCTACAACCATGACCCGTAAGCCAGTTAGAATAGAGGAGCTTTCAGGTGAGGAGAAATTTTTGTCCTGGTCTTTTTTGTCGCTGTAGTCCTTGCTTGTTTGAATCAGTGGTAGCTGCACTGTAAAAGTCGCCCCCTGTCCTTCCCCTAAACTCTCCGCCATCACAGTACCGCCATGCATTTCTACGATATTACGGGCGATCGCCAACCCCAATCCTAAGCCACCAAATTGCCGCGTGGTAGTGCTATCTGCTTGACGAAAGGATTCAAACACATAAGGCAGAAACTCTGGACTGATGCCCTTACCTGTATCACTTACTGTGATTTGAGCTATTGACGCAACTTCGTGCAAGCGAACTTCAACTCGACCGCCATTGGGAGTAAACTTGACAGCGTTGGAGAGAAAATTCCAAAATACTTGTTGCAGCCGAGTCGGATCGCCTGAAACTTGCCACACACCAACTTCTAATATTGGTTCCAACTCAATAGATTTTGCTTGTGCTGCCAAGCGGACAGTTTCTAAGGCTGCGTAAATAACAGTTGTTAAATCTATTGCAGAAACATTCAGTTTCAGTTTGCCTTGTAAAATCCGCGAAACATCCAGCAAATCTTCAATCAGCTGAGCTTGTGCTTGGGCATTGCGTTCGATAATTTCTAAAGCTTGCGTCGTCTTGTTTGCGTCAAGCTTGCGGGTTTTCAAGATTTTAGACCAGCCTAAGATTGGATTGAGCGGCGATCGCAACTCATGGGAGAGAACTGCCAAAAACTCATCTTTAACTCGATTTGCTCGTTCGGCTTCACTTCGGGCGACTTGTTCGAGTTGCAGGATGCGATCGCGCTCACTGGCTAAGCGGACGCGCTCACTTACGTCCATAATTAGAGATAGCACAGACACCAGATTACCCGATTCGTCTGTTAACGTTGAGTTGTACCACTCACAATAAACCACCGAGCCATCCTTGGCATAGTTGCGATTACAGCAAACAGTTTGCGCTTCATCACCACTGAGGATACGCCGGACAACATCACTCACGGCGGTTGCATCCTCTGGATAAATAAACTGCCATTCATTCATTTGCTTGCCCAATATTTCCGGCGCTGTCCAACCAAAAATATTCTCTGCTGACTGCGACCAACGGATAATTCGCAAGTCGCTATCCCATTCAATCACCCCTAGAGGAGAATTTTCGACATGGAAGTTTAGCTTTTGCAGAGCATTTTGCAATGCTTCCTCTGCGTGTTTGCGAGCAGTAATATCTTGAGCTGTACCAACATAGCCGATGATTTCGCCTAACTGAGAACAGATAGCTGCCCCATTTGCTTGTACCCAGTGCGTTCCGCCTTGAGGCGTAAAAAAGCGGAACTCCATTGAAAACTCAGTTCCTTGTTGCGCGCAACGCCTCCACTCAGCCCAAACCTGCTCGCGATCATCAGGATGAACTGCCCTTGCCCAGCCATCACCCAAACTTTCTTGTAAAGTTAAACCAGCGATCGCTTGCCATTGAAGGTTAGTATAAAGGTAACGACCGGCTCCGTCAGTTTGAAAAATTCCAATTGGAGCGAAGGCACTAAGCAGACGAAATCGCTCCTCACTCTCGCGTAGGGCTTCTTGGGCTTGTTTGCGAGCGGTGATATCCAAGTCTATCCCTGTCATGCGGACTGGTCTGCCAGTTTGATCATAAAAGACCTGCCCTTGACTGACTGCCCAGCGAATTCTACCACTAGGACAGAAAAAGCGGAACTCAATGTCATACGGTTCTCTGTGTTCTACTGCACGGGCGATCGCTTTCTCCACTTGTGCTCGATCCTCTGGGTGCAGCAAGTTAACAAAGGTTTCATAGCGACCATCAAACTCTCCCGCTTGCATTCCAAACAAGCGTTCAAGGCTAGCAGACCAAACAATTTGGTTGGTGAGGATATTCCAGTCCCAAATCCCCATCCTTGCTGCTTCAAGTGCTAGCCGCAATCGCTCTTCACTTTCTTGCAGCGCCTGCTGAGTCTGCTGACGCTCCAACAATTCCATTTGTGCTTGCTGATACAGCTGTGATTGTTGGATGGCAATCCCAACCTGAGTTGCCAATTGAGTCAGCAGGCTAATTTCCATTGCTTGCCACTGCCTTGGTGCTGTACACTCATGGGCAATCAACAGACCCCAGAGTTGAGGTGTAGAAGAGGGATGATCAATTTGTAATTCTTGAGTGTTATTTACTACATTCAGCAAAATTGGCACGACTAAGTTTGCTCGTACCTGAAACTGAGCGAGTAAGTTGACGTGACAGGGATCGATCTCACCATTATAGATGTCTGTTCTTGCCGTGGCTTCCCCTTGTAGATAAGAGTCGATGTCGCTTTTGGCGAGGCACGTATCATAGATGCTAGTTGACAAGATTGGTGTCCAACCGGACTCTACTGACTCTACAACCACTTTGCCGTTCCCCTGTGGTTGCAACTCGAACATAATCACCCGGTCTGTTTGCAAGAACTGCCGTACTAGCTCTACAGTGGTGTTGAGAATTGTGTCCAAGTCGAGGGATTGCCGAATTTGCCCAGCTATCTGTGTGACAATCCGCTCTGATTTTAGTTGTTGTTCCAGGGCTGCTTGGCTTTGTTGTAATTGCTGTTGTAATCGCGCATTCTTAATGGCGCTTTTGACTGCCAACCGTAATGTCTCTGAAGTTGTCTTACCCTTAATCAGATAGTCTTGAGCGCCACGTTTCATTGCTTGCACGGCAACGAATTCATCGCCTTGACCTGTTAACATAATGACAGGCGAGTGATTCTTGCCAATCTGATCCTGCAACTGGCTCAAAAACTCTAATCCGTCTAAATCAGGCAACAAGAAATCGATCAAGATCACATCTGGTTGCTCTTGGAGACATAAACTCAACCCTGCCTCGCCAGTCTCTTCTTCCAAAATCGTGTATTGATACTCGACTTCTTGCAGCAAGTAGCGGCAATAGGCAAATCTGTCCTCTGCACTATCGTCGATAATCAAGATTTTCACTGGTTCTTGTGTATCCATCAACTGCTGCAAGAAGTAGGAGTTCCAATTTCTGTGAAAAATTTCTCAAATGATTCTTTAATTTTAGTTTGTTCGAGACGGCTTTCTCGATTTTTCGTCTTTGATGTATAGCTGTGCATAGCTATCCATAAGCTTGTGGAAGCGTAGTGATTTCGAACCAATATTGGATAAATACCTCGATCGTTTCCTTGAGCTTGCTAAGATCTATTGGCTTGACAATATAACCATTAACTCCGTGTTCGTAACACGCGTCAATATCTTTAGGATTAGAAGATGTTGTAAAAATAATGACGGGAATCATTTTAAGAGTTGCGTTTTGCTTGATCGCAATCAACACATCTCGTCCGTCCATCCCTGGTAAATTCAGATCAAGCAAAATTATGGCTGGACGCGATCGATCGGTATGATTCGCGTAGTCACCCACTTGAAAGAGAAAGTTTAATGCATCTTCCCCATCTACACAACGGTAGATGGGAGTATTAAGTGAGGATTTGCGGACTATCCGTTTAAAGGCTTCAAAATCCTCGTCACTGTCTTCGACTACTAATAAGCTATTGTTCAGCACTGGGTTCATAAAGTTGACTTGCTCGCGGTAAGGCGAAGTAGAAAGTACTGCCTTCTCCATAAGTTGACTCCACCCATATTCTACCGTTGTGACGTTCAACTATCTTCTTTGCAATCGTTAATCCAGCCCCTGTACCACCTCCATACTGATTTTTGCCGTGCAGTCGTTTGAAAATACGGAAAATAGTTTCAAGATACTGTTGTTTGATACCGATGCCATTATCACGCACATAGAATATGATTGCTATCTCTCCATTGTGAGAGTTTTCTGGTTGTAAGCAATTATTGGGCGTGTCAGCTTCATCTAAATAGCCAATCTCAACCCATTTTTCGGGACGGCTGTTGTACTTGATCGCATTGCTCATCAAGTTAGTAAAAACCTGAGCAAGCTGGATGCGATCGCACCTGACAATCGGTAAAAGGCGAGGAATGCGGAACTCCACGTCCACTGATGTCATGCTCAGTTTCATCACTTGTGTTGCATGTTGCACCAGTTCGTTTGTGTCTGTCAGTTGCAAATTCAGTTCCATCCGTCCCAGGCGCGAGAAGTGCAGCAAAGACTCGATCAAGTCTTCCATGCGATTAGTTAAGCGCAACAGCGTTTGTAACTTCTCCAGTCCATCTTCTTCCAGAACATCGGCGTAGTCTTCGATCAAAAAACTCGCGTAATTATGAATACCCCGTAGGGGTTCCTTCAAGTCGTGAGAGGCGATATAAGCAAAGGCATCTAGTTCCGTATTGCTCCGTTCTAACTCAAAATTGAGTTTTGCCAATTCATCTGCTTTGCGCAAGACAATGCTGACAATTGCCCCCCGCAGTTCTAAAACTGCCTCAATTTCACAAGGCTTCCAAGGTAAAGACCGTCCTTGGACTGTTTCTTGCCACAAGGCAAAGGATTTACGCGGTGATAGTCGCACACTACCATTTTGCAGCACTTCCACAGGTTTGTTGGGATTCCCTCCCCAATTCACAGTTTGAATCACTTCGGGACGAAACCACAAAATGTAATTGCGCTTGACTTTGGAAACTGCTAATGCTAAACATCCACTCGCAATATATTTGAATTTTTCCGCTTCTAGAAAAATTTCGGGTAAAGCGTCTGTATATAAAAGATTCTCGCCCTCAATCTTCGTTCCCACCCAAGCCAGCAATGTTTGCAAATTATCAGGTTCGGGAGTCTGACCGATGGTAGTCCAGCTGTCGTTCCAGCAAATCGCCACTCCTTGAGCGTTAACAATACTTAGCAAATCAGCTTCAGAATGGGTTAACCCGTCCACCAAATTTTCATGTTGGGGAATCAATTCTATGAATCTAGCCAGAATCGATTTTAAATTCATCTTGTAGTCAAAGTCGTCATTGGCTTGTTTTGTCACTAAATCCAAGGACATAACTTGACCAATAAATTCACACGCTGTCCGTGCTTCGTAACTCAGGTATTTGGGCGATGTATGGTGACAAGCGATCAATCCCCAAAGTTGTTTGTTTTTGACCAGAGATATTGACATCGATGCAGCTACACCCATATTGTTCAAGTACTCTACGTGAAGCGGGGATACGCTGCGTAAAACGGCTAGGCTTAAATCTGTGGGGCGTTGAGTGAGAGGATGCAGTGGTGGTACTAACGCAACAGGTTGATAATTGCTATCGGGAATCAAGCGCAACCTATTCAATCGGTAAAGTTGCTTTGCCTGTTTTGGAATATCTGAGGCAGGATAATGTAAACCAAGATAGGGTGTCAACTCATCTTTTGCAGCTTCGGCTATGACGTTACCTGCATCTTCTGTGTCAAATTGATAGACCATGACACGATCAAATCCCGTTAGCTGCTGCACCTGTTGCACTGCAACTTGACACATTTCCTCAGTTGTCGATGCTGCTTGAATTTTACAAATAGCGCCTTTTACCAAATGATAAAACCCGAAGAAACTCACATTTTCTTGGGTTTGACTCGGTTCTAACTCTAAAATAAGTACGCCATCGAAGCGATGCACAATCCCATCGAAAATCAGGTTTTTCCCCTGTTGATGCAGAACAATTTTCAACGGATTGACGCTTTCAAAATCTTTTGACAAACACTCTTGAATTGCGTTAAGTTGCTGCGAGTCGAGCAAGTCGTGCAATGCCGTATTTAGCAATTCCTCTGGTTCGCGCCCCAAAAGTTGAGCAGTGTTATTGCTGATCTGAATGATCGTTAACTCCGGTTCTTGGAGAACGAACAAAAGACCATGAGGCTGGATGGAACCGGGAATATGAATTGGTTCACGCTCGCAATTGGTTAAGTCTAGGGTATCTGGTGTGATTGTTTCGTTCTGGATCATGCTCTAACAGCAATTTTTTGCTCCGCTTTCCAATTGTAGTGAAAATTCCTAAGGTTCAGCAGCGAGTCAATATCCTGGAACAAAGCTAGGTAGCTTTATTTCCACCGCGTTGTACAAATAGTCTATCGCATTACAATAAATTGATTTCAGGCAAGGCAGATACATGTATGACAGAAAGAAACACACAGTTGCGAACGACTTTTGATCGAGTAGCACTGCTTTATGACCAAGCACGACCTGGCTATCCTGAGGAACTGTTTGACGCTGTTGTGTCTGTGTCAGGAATTCCACCAGATGGACGCATACTCGAAATTGGTTGCGGCACAGGTCTTGCTACAGTACCTTTTGCTCGCCGGGGTTATCGTCTCTTGTGCATCGAATTGGGAGAGAACCTGGCTGCCGTTGCTCGACACAAACTAGCTGCCTATCCCTTAGTAAAGGTGCAGACTGGAGCATTCGAGGACTGGTCGCCACAGACGGGTGCCTTCGATTTAGTGATTGCGGCGACCGCCTTCCATTGGCTTGACCCAAAAATTGCATACCAGAAGACGGCTCAAGCGCTGAGGGTTGGGGGAACTATTGCTTTGTTTTGGAACGTGCATGTGCACAGTGACACAAGTCAGGGCTTCTTTGAAGCGCTGCAGTCGGTCTACCTGTACTTTGCTCCATCGCTAACCAAGGACGACTACAAGCTTCTCCATGCGAACGAGGTGCCGGACAAAACGGGCGAGATCGAGCAAACAGGTTTGTTTGACAAAGTGACAGTTTGCAAGTATCTATGGGATGCAGCTTATGACGCTGCTAGCTATATCGACCTTTTAAACACCTACTCTAATCACATAGATTTGGACAGTAGCAAACGAGAGCGTCTGTTTCATGAGATTGTAGAGCTAATTGATACCAAGTTCAACGGTCACATTACTATGAGATACTTAACTACTCTCTACATAGCCCACCGGAAGTAATTCGCTGCAATTGAAGATTAAAACGCAGCTGACTCCACTATCAACTAGTTTTGACCACACCCGTTCCCTGTTCCCGTTCGGCTGACGCTCACCTTGGCGTTGCCTGTTCCCTGTTCCTTCGATAACTAAGTGACCAATCACTTCAATGGATAGACCAATTTTATACATAGCAATTACCAATCATGGCTTTGGTCATGCTACCCGCGCAGCAGCTGTCGCCGCAACAATTCAAAAATTTTGTCCAGAAGTCCTGCTGATCATAGTGAGTACTGCACCACGATGGTTGCTAGACTGCTACATAGAAGGCGATTTCATCCAGCGTCCCCGTGCGATGGATTTAGGTGTGGTGCAAGCAGATAGCTTGACAATGGATAAGGCTGCAACTCTAGAAAAGTTACTTGAGATTAAGAAAAATCAAAATTCTATCATTGCTTCTGAAGTCAACTTTATCCGCCAAAATCGCGTTCATCTTATCTTGGCAGATGTCCCCTTCCTGGCTTGCGAAATTGCCAAAGCAGCTAAGATACCCTGTTGGATGATGAGTAACTTTGGCTTTGACTTTATCTATCGAGATTGGGGTAGTCGTTTTACAGAGATTGCTGATTGGATAAGTGATTGTTACTCGAAGTGCGATCGCCTGTTTCGTCTTCCTTTCCACGAACCGATGCAAGCTTTTAATAATATCACAGACGTCGGCTTAACAGGCGGTTCTCCTCGTTATGCTCCCCAAGAAGTACGATCCAAATGGGGAATCACAGCCCCAAAAGAAAAAACGATCTTACTCACCTTTGGCGGATTGGGTTTACAGCAAATTCCCTACGAGAACCTAAAGCAATTTCCAGATTGGCAGTTTATCACATTTGATAAGTCTGCCCCTGATTTGCCAAACCTAGTGTCAGCTACTGACCAAAAATACCGCCCAGTGGATTTTATGCCTATTTGTGGGCGAGTTGTATCTAAACCTGGTTTCAGTACCTTTGCCGAAGCAACACGTTTGGACGTGCCGATTGTTTCAGTTACTCGTGAGGATTTTGCAGAAGCAACTTTTTTATTAGAAGGTATTAGCAATTACAACCAACATCAAATCCTCAAACCATCTGAGTTTTTCCGAGAAACTTGGGATTTTCTCAATCAAGCACCCAATCAACCGAAACAATCTCAACTCATTGCTAAGGATGGGAATGAAACTATAGCTCATGCTGTGCTTAACTATTTACAACTAATTTAGATGCGTTTGTCCAGTTTGGCAGGTTTGGCAGGTTATTAAGAATAATCGCAGTAAGGATCATTCAGAAACCCGCCAAACGCTTAGGGTTATCCGGTTAAGGCTCGGAAAAATTAGGGGCTAATAGCAAAATATTTAGTTTGCTAAATCTATTGACAGAATCCGCACTTTGCTTTGTAAGTCTAGTGAACTGGCGAACGTAGTTGGCGTCTGTCTGGTGTTAAAGTCGTAACGTCGCCCAACCTCGCGCCCCAACCTTTGCATATACGTTTGTAAGTTTATAGCGCCGTCGCTTGTGCGTAAGGCTTTCGATGGGTTTTTAATGAGTTTGTTGAGTAGTCCCCTACCACCGAAAACAGCTGCTGCTACGTATTCAACACCTCTATTTAGGTGACGTTTGATGTGCGGTCTGCTTAAATACTTTTCGACGTACGTCATCTGTCTTTCTGGTGGTAACGAAAGTATCCGTCTAAGCGTCGTACCAAACTCTTGGGCGTCATCTGTGCCAAAACCTATCAAACCTCCGTACCCACACGAGTTAGTCTTGTGGAACTCTCTCGGGTTGAAGTTAGTTTCAACGGCGATAACGTCTGCTATCCATGAGCCAGGAATACCGAGTTTGTTAGCGGTAGTGTTTATCGCTCGTCGGAAGGCAACGTTTTTGTGAAGATACGCGTAGCCATGTGTATTGTCTATGTTGTTTTCCGGGTAAGCAATGTTTGGAACGTACCCTTTTTTTGCAGGCACTTGAAAATTAAACCACTGTTGTGTTGAATCTGAATAACCCGATTGGTTCTGATTTTCAACATTGTCGTTAAGCATGTATGAACTCTTGCCCATTTTTGGGACGTTTTCACCATTTTTTTCTTGTCTTTTTATGATGTTGAAGTTGTATTGCCAACTGTTTGTCTTACCGATAGCTTTTCGAGCAACACTACTAGTTGTGTTTAAGCCAGCAAAAGACTCAATAGGATCTTCTACACTGTCGTTTCCGTCGAAGGTGTTTGCTTTTGGTATTTTCCAGTGAAGATGCTCACCAGACGAATGTTCTGTACTGCCGACTTGGCTTAAGTTTGCTTGCTGCGTTAGGCTTTGTGTTTCTTGTTCCGCAACTTTTGGTTTTAGGGGGAATGTTTTCTTTAGTTGCGCTTGAGGTTTATTTAAGCGGTAGGGAGTGTATTTCTCTGCTATCGTGTTGATTCTCATCTGAAGAAGCGTCGCCTGTTCCTCGTACCTCAGAACTAACTGTTGCAAAGCCCCGGTGTACTGTTGCGCTTGCTCTTTGGTTAGACCTTGAGACGGTATGTTGAACCCCTCAATCTTTAGCGCTTGTTGTACACTTTCGTCCTTTGAGTTCCGCACGAGCCATTCGACGCCATTGACGTTAATATCGCCAATATTTTGGCGAAGGCTGTTTAACTCTAGCTGTATCTGCTGTTGCTCTTTGATGTCGCCAGAATACTCGGGAACCACACCAACAGGGTTCCCCTGTATCTGTTTGTGAATGGAGTCGTTCTCTATTTGCTGTCCAAGCTTTGCGTTTGTGATTAACTTCCTAGCAAAAACTTCTGTGCTTTGGTTAGAGAACTTCTGTATTTTTGCCTCGTTAACTAACTTGGCTTGTTGTATCTTGCGGATCTTGTCAATAGGCTGTATGTTGTGCTCTAGAAGTTTTTGCGCTTCGTAAGGTGTGGAGTCTTGTAGTGTTGAGGGGACTTGCAACCCTTTGCGCGCGATCGCCCGTATATGCCCAGAGGGTTTTCCTCCAGAAAACCCTCTCCCTGAGCGAAGCTCAGGGCAAGATGCTGGAGGCATCTTGGGGCATAGGGCAGGCGAAGCCATCGCTTGTGCTTGAGCGCTAGTCGTTTGTTGTGCATCAATCGATTGACGTATCGCCGCGTTCTCTTGACTAAAGGTTTGTTGTGTCTTACCTAAAAGTTCCTGGTTTTGTTCTAGTCCATCAGCTAACGCCTGGTTAGCCACGTTAAACTTAGCTTGAATCTTATTCTGTAGGGCATTGTTTTGCCCTAGTAATTCGAGTGGAGCCGCCATTACTTCTCTCCCTGTAATGAAAAGTAGTTGGTTAAAGTCAAACTGCCAGTTGGCGAGTACGTAGAAAATAACGAAAAACGATTTGGTGATGCTTTGAAGTACCTGCATTTGGCGGCTTACGCTTATTTTTGTGTAAATAAACTTTCGCGGAAATATTATCGGTAACTATTGTAAAGGATTATACGGCTTTTTCCTATACTAAGTAATCCACTGTGTTCTTCTTGCCACCACTTTTTAAAGTCAATGCCCTGAGTCCTTACGGACACAGAAGTTTGTAACGGGCAGGGGGTAAGCTTGTTTTAGATAAAATAGGGAATGACTAATAATTAATGCAAAAATGACTGACTACCAAAAGCTACTGAGGATTTCTACGACTGGCAAATCTTTGCATAATATTACCCGAAAAGTTGAAGATACAGTCGCTGAATCAGGTGTTGAAACTGGACTATGTGTTCTGTTTTTGCGCCACACCTCAGCCAGTTTGCTGATTCAAGAAAATGCTGATCCAGATGTCCTGAAAGATTTAGCCAATTTTATGGCAAAACTCGTACCAGAATCGGCTCAGTACATCCACGATACTGAAGGTCCTGATGATATGCCAGCACATATCCGTACAGTTTTGACTCATACTTCAGAAATTATTCCGATCAATAGAGGTCACTTAGTACTGGGAACTTGGCAAGGAATTTATATTTGGGAACATAGGCAAAGAAATCACGCAAGAGAACTGGTTATTCATATCTCTGGGTCGTGAACATAACCTTGAATAGGGAACAGGGAAGATAAATTCTACCTAGCTTCGCAAAAATCAGATAGAAATCCTATAGTTTAAAACTAGTGACCAATGACCAATGACTAATGACCAATGACTAATGACTAATGAAAATAGCTGATTTCATAACCTGGTTTGAAAAATGGGCAGACCCAGCTTGGCAAGAAAGCTGGGATAATTGTGGCTGGCAAATTGAGCCAGGAGTATTGCAAGAAAATGCACGGGTTTTGGTGTGTTTGACACCAACTTTGGCTGTGATGCAAGAAGCGATCGCATCCCAAAAAGCTGGTATCCCCGTCAATCTGATTTTTGCCCACCATCCTTTGATTTTCAGTCCCCCCAAGTCCTTACGTTGTGGCGACGCCATCGGCGAAATGGCACAGTTAGCGTTTACCCACAATATTGGTATTTACACTGCTCATACAAATTTCGACCAAGTAGATGATGGAACTGCTGACGTTTTGGCTCAAATTCTAGAACTCAAAGAAGTCTCTCCTGTTGTACCCACTCAAGCAGGATTAGGATATGGGCGCGTTGGAAATTTAAAGCACTCCATTGCTTTAAAAGAGTTACTCACAATCATTCAAACTCGACTTGCGCCTTCTCATCTGATTTCCTCTCCAGTGGTAGATTTAAAGCAGGCGATTTCCCGAGTTGCTGTTTTGGGTGGTTCAGGAGCCAGTTTTCTTTCAGCGGTTGTAAAAACAGGTGCTCAAGCCTACTTGACTTCTGACTGTAAGTTCCATCAGTTTCAGGAAAGCCGTGATCGCGGTGTGATTTTGATTGACGCCGGACATTACGCTACAGAACGTCCAGCGTGCGATCGCCTCGTGCAAAAGTTTCAGGATTTAAATTTAGATTGGGTACAGCTAAGTCAACAAGATGAGGATTTTAGATTGCTTTTTTAATTTTGATAAACAAAACTGATAGCAGCAAAAGTGTCAAAGTGCTTCGGGCTGGGGCTCACGGGTGTAAAGGGATAGGAATATAAATGCATTTTCCCTACACCCCTACACCCCTACACCCCTAGTTCCGGTCAAGCAAGCTTTGTGTGGCTGAGGTTAATATCGAGCAAAGAATTTAAACTTCAGCTGTTGTTGTTTAAAACCATCAAGGTTACAAGAGAATAAGCTAAGATCAAGTACATAGGGGTAAAAGTAAAGCAAAGTCCCCGGACTTCCCCACGAAGTCAAGGACTACAAGTAGGCAATTCAAACAACCGCAACTAACGTTTGTTTTGGAGTATAAAATATTACATAATGGTTGTTACCACTCACCAATTTATCTTGTCTTTGCCAGGAAAAATCCCGAAATCTGTGACTTCTATGAAGTAAACATTTTTTGAATGACCCGACAAAAATGAAGTTTAGCTGGTGCAGTAACCGTGAACTTTTTAGCCCAAAAAGCTGACAAAGCAGACAAAGAAAAACGAGTTTCTGGTTTGGGTCAAGAAAAATACCTTGACTTGGTTCGGTCAACGAACCATAAAGGGGTATTATATGCTGGGGGAAAAGCCCAGATGTTGTTGACAGATTTAACTTAAGTATAAAAAGGCAGAAGCAGTAGATGCTACACCGCAAGATTTATCAATTGTGTTGCGACGGGCGGGAGGTCTGTGTGTTCTTGCGGGACCAACAACGCTGGATCGAGCGTGCCCGCATCCTTGATATAGAGGGAGATTTGGTCACCCTACGTTATGAAACAGAAGAAGAAGACGAAGTTTGTTCTTGGGAGGAAATGGTTCGCCTTGAAAGTATTGGTGCTGTAACGCAAAAATTAGCTTCAGTGCCACGCGGCAATGTAGAACCTCTTTTAACTGAAGACTGTCCAGAAGCTGAGCGTATCCGTAATCGTTTCACTGATTCAAACCCAGAGTAATCAGTGCTGAGGGTTCAGTCCTTGTACTGGGATAACCCAAAGGTAGGCAACACTTAAGTGTTGAGTAAAATTTAGGAAATTCGCACGCCAATCACTCAGCACTTATCTGTTGAAACTCACAGACTGAGCATTCAAGACTCAGGACTCTTTTCGATGTTACGTTCAAATGCAGGGCAGTAACCTTCAAGGGTGACTTTGAAATTATACAGTGGGGACGCAGGATTCCAACACCTCTGTCCCCTTTGATGTCGGCAAGTACCGCAGCAATCAATATCAGACCAGGTAAAGCGATCGCTATTTTGGTTCAGCAGTTCTCTTTGCGATAGTCCGCGTAATACCAGATCTTCGCCTTGCCATCGGGCTTCAATTAAACCTGTGTCCGCAAAGTGTCGCCACCGGGGGTCGGCAGTGATTGCATCGGGTAGGGTGATTGTGACTACAGTTCCTAATTCCGTCAGTTCGCCTTCATAATTTGTTTCTGGGGCAGCTGGTTGTAAAAATGTTTCACCAATAGGCAGATCCACAAGTGTGCCAGCTGCCGGAGAATGCAAATGATAACGATTCTGTAACTCTTCTAGGCTTGTTAGGTCTGCTAAGTAAGCAGGAGAACCGTGGACGAAAATAACGTGCTGCGGTCGCAAATTATGAATGAGTTGGGTTGTTCCAGGACCGTCACTATGCTGAGCAAGAAGATAGGTTTCAACGGTGGTTACTCGTGAGTATTGGTCGTTAATTTTTATATTGGTTTTTTCTGGAACAAGGGTGAGCCAATAGGCAGTACCTTTTTGGCAGTATTCGTTTAAATCAGCTGTGGAGTCAGTAAGGATAATACAAGGGCTGCTAACATCAGGGAGCTGTTGTGGCTGCATTCGCCGCACACGTGGGCGTATCCGTTCATCCCAAAATAAGGGTTGATGGCGAGCAAAGTTTTGTACCGAGGGGGGAAGATGGGATAGCAATTCCAGGTAAGCGTCACATCCAACAGCGACACTACCATCAACCCAGATATCTAAATCTCTTCCTGTGAAATGGTGATGACTGCGTAAAAGCATCAGCAGCTCTTGACCGAGTCCCAAAGTTGGTGTAGGAAGTAGCACAGAGCAACGCTCTGCGATCGCTCGGTTAATTCTCTCAGCAAGTTGATTTTCTTGAGTCCGGCGGTGGGGATGACGGGAAGTTCCATAGCTTCCTTCAATAATCAGCACATCCAACTCTATTCCCCGCAATTCTTCCAAACGTAAACCTTCTACAAGCCGCGAATTGGATAAAAAAAAGTCGCCCGTATACAGTAGCCTGTAAGAGCGCTCTTTTGTGGTATACGTGAGTAGAATTGCTACCGCCCCTGGTAGGTGACCTGCAGGAATTATTTGTGCTACCAGACCATCTTTGAATTCTACTGGCGATCGCAATGGCAGTGCTTGACAAAATGATGGTACTTCCTGGGGATCTTGCTCCTGCCAATTTAGAGGCAGCAACTTGCTAGTCACTTCGCTGGCGTATATTGGTAGCAGCGGAAATGCCTTATGCAGAGCTAACAACCCTCTGGCATGGTCTGGATGCGCATGACTCACCAAGACGAAATCTGCTGGTAAGGGCGAACTTCCTCCTCGACGTGCGAATTTTTGAAATCTGTTCACTAGAGTTGAGATATCCGCCAAACCACAGTCAAGCAAAATGCGATGTGGTCCCATCCGTATTAATAGACAAACACCCTCATCATCGTGATGAACCCCAAAAGGCAAACATTCTAGTTCACTCGCCGTCTCCCCCGCATCAAATCTGGAGGATACTGACAGGCGATCGCTCATGCTCTTTTCCCCTCTCAGCTCATTTTTATGGACATTTGCCTAATGGGTAACAAAAATACTTCTAAGTTACGGACTAGGGGCGGTGCTGATTGTTTTTTGTGACTTCAGTGGGCGGAGCCATTGCCATGATAGTTATCTGAATCGTAGAATCCATTTTTCGTACCAAAAAACAAGCACGAAACTGTGAAGACAATTGTCAGTGCAGCTAAAACCAGCTTTACATCCATGTGTTTGTTGCCCTTTATGAAAGACTTTCTGATTTTAATTGAGTGATTTCTATATCTCAAGAAATCCCCAGAAAATCTTTATCTACTATTGTTTATGAAAATTATGATATAAGTAAATATACTTTTTACAAATATTATTATAAGACTTGTGTGAGACTGATTTTGGACTACGGCTAAAACTTATAACTCAAAACTTGAATTATAGTCTTCTCCGGCAATTTACCAGAGCTGACAGTAATCGTGTCACTACTGCTAGAACGTACTGTCATTCCGTTCATGAGTTTTAGGAAGTCATCCAAAGGTGATATATCGCAGTTTGCAGCATCTGCTGCTTGTGTGCGGTAATGGGTAGGAATCACTATTTTGGGATTGAGGGTTTGAATTGCAAGTCTGGCTTCTTCAGGATTATAGGCTTTTGCACCTCCTCCTACAGGCACTAACGCCACATCAGGACGCCCCATAAGGATTTTTTGTTCAATGGAAATGGGTGCTGCAGCTCCTCCCAAATGAAGGATATTAATTCCCGCTTGCTTCCAAAGCCAGGCCGTATTTACACCAAATTGCCTGCCACCTTTACGGTCATGGTTTATGGGGATTCCCTGGAACTTAATGTTATTAAACTCGTAAGCTCCCGCTTCATACATAAGCTTTGGATTTCCAACAAGGTCTTCTACAGCACCTTCATCTAGCAATTGACTGCTAATCAGAGCTAAATCAGCCGCAACCTTGGGCACACGATAACGAGCGGTACAGCCAACTGCCCGAAAAGGATTCGTGAGAATTTTGACTCCGCCACCAGTAAATAAAAAGCTAGTATGACCGAGCCACTGAATTGATAATGAACCGCCAGATTGGGCATTAGCTTGAAGGGAGGAACCCAAGCTCGTAACTAATGTTGTTGTTAATCCGGCTCCTGCATAGCCCAATAACTGTCGTCGTTTCATGAATTCTTCTCTCTAGACCGCAATTGTTCTGTAAAAGTTTTGCAGTAGTTGCTTGCTTGAAGTTCTCAGGACACTTTCACGTTAAATGAAACTGGACGCCCTCAATATGAGGATAGTTCCAGTGTCACACCTTTATAAGTGTGCCATCCTTAATTCAAGCAGTGATTTCTAGCACATTTGGACAAGTGTCACACGAAATCACTAAACTATGATACCTGGTTGCGGTCATCGGAGTTTCTATTTGGGCGAAAATTCCCACGCCTGTATGATACAGGTAAAACTATCGTAGTTACCGTCGATAACTATTATTAAAAGTTGTTATTTGTTATTATTTCTGGTTTCTAGCAATTAAGATAATTGCGAGTAATTCTCATGACTCAGATTTTCATCTTTAGTTTCAGTCATCTTGAAAAAAGACACTTCTGCCCAGCACTTAGGATGATACAGATGCCAACACTAAAGCTAACAGGGGAGGAAGTAAAAGTGTACCAGCCACTATCACTGCTACCAAAGCAGAGACAAGCACAGCAGCAGCAGCGCAGTCTTTAGCAATTTTTGCCAACTCATGGTAGGTCTGTTTAACTGTTAAGTCCACAATTGACTCGATCGCCGTATTCAGCAACTCCAACGCCAAAACTAAACCGCTCGTTAGTCCAATCACAGCGATTTCTACAGATTTAAGATGCAAGAAAATGCTCAAGGTAATTGCCAAAGTACCAACACAAACATGAATGCGAAAATTACGTTGTGTTTGAAAAGCGTAGCTAATTCCGCACCAAGCATACTTAAAACTGACAAATAAATTAGAGGCAACTTGCCACGATAATTGACGTTGGCTACTAACAACCGTTTCTAAGCAGTCCGGTACTGGCGGCAGCGAAGCTTTTGGTGGAGATGAGACTTGTTGAGACATAAGTGTAAAGACCAAACAGCAGAGTAGGTGGGGAACAGACAGCAGATGTTAGGAGAATAGTGCACTTATTAGCAATTTGTAACAGAAAAATATCAAATATTAAATACAGAATAACACTTAGATTCTAATGGTAAGTCATTGCTATTCAAAGTCAGTGTCAATACCTATCGCCTTCAGTAATATGACTTGTTGCTTAAGCATTTGGCTCAAACTTTGTTCATCAGGATGATCCCAACCCAAAAGATGCAGTAACCCATGAGCTGCTAACCAAGCGAGCTCTGTTGGCAAAGGATGTTCTTGCTGTTGAGCTTGCTGCTGAGCAGTTTCGACAGAAATAACAATATCACCGAGATACAACGATTCTTGAGTGTCTATTTCTGTCAGTTCAGGGCTATCTACCTCTAGTGCTGCAAAAGATAAAACGTCTGTCGGTTTATTTTGATGACGATACTGCTGGTTGAGTGTCATAATTTCACAGTTGTCTGTTAAACGTAGTCCAACTTCATAAGTAGGCGCTAAAGAAATACTCGGCTGTAGTATTTCTAACCAACACTCAAACCAGTCTTCCCAAGTTTCAGCAGTTATATGGGCGTCCTTTTCTCCAGAGCGAAGAGCTTCTGGCTGGGATGATTCATGATAATAGTCCTGCACATACAGTTCAACTCGCACCAGCTACAAAGTCTCCTAAGCCCACGTATAAATTTCATCCTTAGCGAGTGAGGTAAGCCAGACCTACTAGTACTGCTAAAAGACCTACTATCGTTAATACAAAATGCTTCAAAGAGGTCAGACGCTTTTGCACCATGTTTCGCATGGCGAGTTTGACGTAGGAAGGTTGAGGTTCTGTAGAACGAGAGTCACTCATAATGATGATTTGTTAACAAACTCTTCTCATAATGTAACAGTTCTTATAGCACCAAGTTGCCATTGTGCCCCCTTTGGAAAGGAGTGAAGCAGGGAGGGAAACACCGAACAAAGGATTTATTCCCACACTCCCACACTTTCTCTTGCTGATTCTAATTATGCAGAAGCTTCTACCAACTGGTTCTCTTGCCGTAAATAGGCTTGGATAAACATATCGATTTCACCGTTCATTACATCCGCGATCGCAGTTGTTTCCTCAGCAGTCCGCAAATCCTTCACCATCTGGTAAGGATGAAAAACGTAGTTACGGATTTGGTTACCCCAGGAGGCTTCTACCATATCACCCCGGATTTCAGCGACTTCTTTGGCGTGTTGCTCTTGAGCGATAACCAGCAGTTTTCCCTTCAAGCGAGCGAGGGCTTTTTCTTTGTTTTGTAATTGGCTGCGTTCCTCCGTACAACGCACAGCTATACCAGTTGGAATGTGAACAATACGTACTGCGGTTTCTACTTTATTAACGTTTTGCCCACCTTTACCTCCAGAACGAGTTGTGGTTATTTCCAAATCTTTCTCTGGAATTTCTAGTTGTATATTATTATCTATCTCGGGCATCACTTCCACGCCAGCAAAGCTTGTTTGCCGCTTACCGTTGGCGTTGAAGGGTGAAATCCGCACGAGACGATGTGTGCCTGTTTCGGAACGCAGGTAACCATAGGCATAGCGCCCGGTAATTTCTACAGTTGCAGATTTGATCCCCGCCTCATCACCTTCGGAAAGTTCGCTTAAACTGACTTTATACCCATATTTTTCTCCCCAACGCGTGTACATTCGCAGCAACATATCTGCCCAGTCTTGAGCATCGGTACCACCTGCCCCGGCGTTGATTGTGAGTACTGCGCCCTTTTGATCATAAGGACCAGAAAGCAACTGGAGTAACTCCCATTGGTCTAATTCGCGCTTTAGCTTATCAACATTAGACTCAGCTTCTTGCAAAAGCCCTTCATCTGTGTCTAACTCCAACAGTTCTAAAACTGCTTTAGTGTCTTCCAAACTGGCTTGCCACTGGTGATATTGTTGTAAATGTGCTTTGAGATCGTTGAGTTCTTGCAGTGTTTTTTGTGCCTGCGTTTGGTCATTCCACAACTCTGGTTGAGCGGCTATTTGTTCTAAATCTTGAATTTTGGCAGAAAGTGCAGGTATGTCAAAGATAGTCCTGGGTTTTACCCAGGCGATCAGACAACGTTTCAATTTCGCGTTTGAGTTCTAAAACTTCCATACTACCTAATTGATAATAAGCGCTTTGAATGTGCTAGTGCGTCCCGACGGTTGCTTTACACTATTGCTCTCTATTTTATTTGTTTTTACTTTAGCAAATATAGACCTGTGCGGCGTTTTTTCTGTAACAAGTTTTACATTAAATTTACTGATTCTTGACAAGATTAAATCAGGGAACAGGGAACAGGGAAACTGATACCTGTTGAGAGTTGTACTGTAGGTTTTCTGCTTTAAGTTTTGTCGGGTGGGTAATATTTTGTCATACCCACCTGATGGAAAATCTTTAGCCGACGGTAACTTGATTGCTGTCAACTGCAGTCGCACCATTAACTGAACGCGCTACAGAAACCATCTTGTTGAGAATGTCTTGGCTGGGAACTTTGCCTTTGAGGACTACAGTGCCACCTGTTTGAGCTACCCAGAGAGTTTCTATATCATCTAATTGTTGGTCTTGGTCAAATGCAAGTGCCACGCGCTTTGCCAAACCACTCTGGTCATATTCTCCATTCAATCCTACACGCTCTGGGGCGATTTGTTGAGTTGCAGCTGCAGGAGCAGCAGTTTGCTGAGCTTGTTCTACTGGTTGTGGTTCTGGATTAACTTGTGCTTCTTGAGGTTTCTCCATTCCAAAAAGTCTTTTTAACCAGCCCATAATACTATTGCCTCCTATCAGGGTTTCATTACATTTGAGTATAGAAGGCTGGATAAATGGTGACATCTGCCTGGAAAAATATATGCTGTATTATTAATTACTGCTTTGGGGGTAAATTTCTAATGTCTCTGTCGCAGGGAGGGTTTTGAGGAGAGTTTAAGGAACCGCAGAGGCGCAGAGAAGAGGAGGGGAGAGGTAATAGCGTGCACTTCTCACCACCGCACTTCTAAAGCACAGTTTAGAATAAGTGACAAGTGTTTAGTGATACTAATTATTAAAAATGATAAATATTGATCCCGTAATTAGTGCGATGAAACCTTTTGTCGGTTCTGTTGGAAAGCAAGTTATCAAAAACGCTCAGCATAATGAAGCTGTGATCCAAGTTTGAAAAAGTTTGAAACTTGATCCAACACAACCCCCTAAAGATGTTGATGGTGTTTATGCTTATACCAATTCTTTATGAAGCTGCGCTACATAAAGAATTGGTATTAGTTCTGTTGAATACAATAAATTTTATTTTTGAATTTTGAATGTTAGCGTAGCGTGCCGCAGGCAGCGAATTTTGAATTCTTAAGACTCTCCGTCAACTTTTGAAACACGACGTTTACGGAATATTCTTGTCATATTTATTCCTGTCACCAACATTGCTAGTAAACCCAAACCAAGTAAAAGTACATAAAAAGGTCTAAAAAATGATCCTAAATATGATCCTTGGTGAATCCTTAAAAAAAGAGCAGCTTGTTCACCAGACATTCCGAACCAATTTTTTCCAACTCGAAAAAGAATACCTGTTACTGCTGTTACAGCTAGAGGTAGAAATATAATTGGGGCAATAATGCGATGAATGACGCGAAAATCAGGTTTGGAATTATTTGATTTAGACGAAATTCTTCTGAATTTCATCATATTTAAACCAGTGACTATCATCCCCAACAGTCCCAAACCAACTAAAAGCACATAAACAGGTATTAGTGGTTTACCAAGGTATTCACCTTGGTGAATCACCATCATGAACTCTGCTATATTGCTTGGCATCCCAAACCAACTTCTTCCCAAACGATAGATCATTCCTGTTAAAGCACTAGCAAGTAAGGGTAAAAAAATAATTGGAGCAACTTTGTGGTGAATTTTCCGAAAGTTTATTTGCATATATTTATGGTGAATATATCAATTATAAATCGATCAGTAGCTTAAATCGTTGAACAGCCAACAGTGAACAGTAAACACTAACAACTGATAACTGTTAAATCTCAGCCCATTTCCGCAACAAATTTGCATGAGTTTTACAAATCAAGTCAAATTCTGGTGTTATTCCATGCTTCTGAAAAAGGGCTTGGCGTGCAGTTTCTAAATCGAACAAAATTTCCCTCTCTCCGGTATCGCGAATAATACTTTGTACCCAACTAATAGCGGCAAATCTCGTACCTTCAGTTACAGTTGTCACTTGATGCAGCGTTGAAGATGGATAAACAATCATCGAACCTGCTTCTAGTTTGAAAACTTGTTCACCCAAAGAAGTATCAATCATTAATTCTCCACCAACATAACTGCTAGGAGAACTGAGAAATAGAGTTAATGAGACATCAGAACGAGTCAAAACTTCATTTCCCATCAGGGCATTATCGGTATGATAACCGTAGTACATTCCCGGTTCATAGCAACTAAATATAATAGGTCGAATAATTTTTGGTCTGACGGCTGCTTGAAACAAGCGATTGCGTTGCAGTGCCTGCATGACAATGCTTGTCATTTCTTCTGTGAGTGCATTTTGTGGTAATTGTAGATTATTTTTCACTTCTTTTGCGTACCATCCTGCTGTTTCTTTGCCGTCTCTCAATTCCGAATTTGTCAATTTTGAATGAATTAATTCTAACTCCTCAGAGTTAAGAATATTATCAATACAAATAATCATGATAAGAAGTTTTTTTTCTTTATTTCCAACTCTCAAAAGAGATTTCTTTATTAACCGGTCAAAACTGTCATTTTTTGCATAAAAAAGGGATAAAGTGAGAGCACTTTATACCTGTGAAATCAAAAAAGTATAAATTTTATAGTATTTATACTTTCAGGAGTTAACTTTCTTCATCAAAACTTAAAATAATTACTTGCCTTCACCACCTTCACCACGTTCACCAGCTTCACCAGCGTCATTTGATTTTGTAGGTGCTTTAGTTTGTTGGGTTTTGGGGGTATTTCCCTTTCCTTCGCCACCTTCACTACCTTCCCCAGCATCATTTGCTGGGCTACAGGCGGTAGTAGTTGCTGCTAGACCTAGGGCAAGAAATAATGCAATTGCTTTTTTAGAACCCATAATAGACTCCCTAGTGGCTTGTGAATAATTGCATATTGTTAATTGTACAGAATCAGGCTGTCACAAACGATAAACAAGCACGTAATTTTTGCTATAGAGAAAATACTCTATGAACACCCCACCTCTAAAACGCACAAAAAGAGAAACCCGTTACAGTCTGTATCATTTAAGTTTCCGTACCTGGTTGAGTTAGCAACTAAGTATTTTGTAGGCAGTTCATAGCCCTCAATCAACATAATACTATGAAGGCGAGAGTCGTCAATGCTGCACCTGCAATTTTGTGTTTTCAACAAAATATTAAACAGGCTACAGAAACTATTAAATTCCATGATAGATTTTTACGTCTACCATGCGAAAATCTCAATATAACCAGGGTTGTTGTGGAGCTATGAATCTTTTAATTCTCTTAAAGATGTTTTCAAGCATCAGAAGTTTTTTTCGTGAGTTGATCAAGGTACTGAAGCCAGATTCCGCTAAATTTTTTGCAGTGCTATTTACTTTTGGTTTGTGCCTAAGTTTGAGCTTTTCTGCTTTTAGTCCGAGTTACGCAAAAAGTTCTACTCAAAATTCTGGTGCGAATCTTGCAGCTAATACCTCGATCGCTGCTGTTAACGTTGTGCGGATGGGTTATCAAAAATCTGCAGTTCTGGCTTTGGTGAAGCAACAAGGCACTTTAGAAAAACAATTGTCCCCTTCTGGGGTTAGTGTCAAGTGGCTAGAATTTCCCTCTGGTCCTCCGATGATGGAAGCCTTGAATGCAAACAGTATCGACTTCGCGGCTGTAGGCGAGGGACCACCAGTATTTGCTCAATCAGCTGGTGTTCCACTGGTGTATGTTGGTAACTCTTCAGCAAGTCCAGAAGGTTTGGCAATTCTAGTTCGCAACAATTCGCCAATTAAGACTTTAGCTGATCTCAAAGGTAAAAAAGTTGCCGTTGCTAAAGGTTCAAGTGCTCATTTTTTGTTGGTGCAAGCGTTGTCATCTACAGGATTACAGTACAGTGACATTCAGCCGACTTATCTTTCTCCAGCAGATGCTCGTGCTGTCTTTGAACAAGGCAAGATTGATGCTTGGGGAATATGGGATCCATTTTTAGCAGCAGCTCAAAAGAGTGGGGGAGCGCGGATATTAAGAGATGCTAAGGGTTTGGCGTCATGGAGGGAATTTTATGTGACGTCGCGAAGCTTTGCGGACGCAAACCCACAGCTTGTTAAGCAAATTCTTGAATCAGTTGACAAGGTAGGGAAGTGGGCAAAGAAAAATCACCGCCAAGTTGCTGAAGTATTATCACCGCAAATGGGCATTGATGTTGCTTCGTTAGAGTTAGCAGAAACTCGCCGCAAACGCTACGATGTACTACCCTTTAGCAATGAAGTGGTTGCAGAGCAACAAAAAGTTGCTGATACTTTCTTACGTCAGAAATTAATACCCAAACAAATCAAAGTAGCAGATGCTGTTTGGAAACCTAAATAGTGATATAGGAATCCGGTTTGATTTGGTGAATTGACTCGTGGAGGTAGGGAACGCTTAACGCTTAACGCTTAACAGAAAGTGTACCTAGCTTCGTCAAAAATCAAATACGAGTCCTATACCAAGTCGCTCAATGACTTCACCCCAGTCGCTATGCTCAAATTCACGCATTAGCACAGTGATAAAAATAATTTTTACGCATGAGGTGTGGGGTGAAGTGATGCGTATGAATGCAACTCACTTATCAAATAAAACTGCTATGGGGTGGTATTCAGAATAGATGCAAATGTTTGATTTTTTTAGCAGTTCAAACAGATATAGCAATTTTAAAATCATAAGGCCTAGGGGCACGCACTCGCGTTCGTGAAATATTCGATTGAGGCTGTAAAAAGTCTAGTGTCCTTAGTTAAAAGTAGTATAAAAAGATAAATAACTAAGGACGTTCATAATCAGGAATTTTACAACTCAAACAAGACTGCCATAAAGACGTAATTAGTAATGAGCACAGAGGGACATGGAATTACTTTGGTTTATTCCAACACATGGAGATGGTCGTTATTTAGCAACAGCAGTTGGTGGTCGTGAATGCAACTTTTATTACTTTCAACAAATTGCTCAAGCTGTAGATAATTTGGGCTTTACTGGGGCTTTGCTACCCACTGGACGCTCTTGTGAAGATGCTTGGGTATTGGCTTCGTCTCTGATTGCTGTGACTCGTCAAATGCGTTTTATGATTGCAATCCGTCCAGGGTTAATGTCTCCTGGATTGTCAGCACGAATGGCAGCGACATTTGACCGCGTATCTAACGGACGCTTGCAAATTCACGTTGTAACTGGTGGTGATCCCGTAGAATTGGCAGGGGATGGCGTGCATCTTTCTCATGATGAGCGTTATGAATTAACCGACGAATTTTTGAGAGTGTGGAAAGACATTTCAAGTGGTTTAGAAATTAACTTTAGTGGGAAGTATTTCCAAATAAAAGGTGGTAAAATATTATTTACTTCTGTACAAAAACCTCATCCACCCTTATGGTTTGGAGGTTCGTCATTTGTTGCACAACAGATTGCGGCTAAGCATGTTGATGTTTATCTGACTTGGGGAGAACCACCGCAACAAGTGGCAGAAAAGATTGCATCTGTGCGTCAATTAGCAGCAGAACAGGGCAGAACTCTACGCTTTGGTATTCGGCTACATGTCATTGTGCGGGATACTGAAAGTCAAGCTTGGGACGCAGCAAATGATCTGATTAAATATGTGAGTGATGAGGCGATCGCCAATGCACAAAAAATCTTTGCCAGAATGGATTCTGAAGGACAGCGCCGGATGACGCAGTTGCACAATGGCGATCGCAAAGCACTAGAAATTAGTCCAAACTTATGGACAGGAGTTGGGTTAGTGCGGGGTGGTGCAGGTACCGCTTTGGTAGGAGATGCCGACACAGTCATTGCCAGAATGGAGGAGTATGCAAAACTGGGAATTGATATCTTTATTCTTTCTGGTTATCCTCACTTAGAAGAAGCCTATCGAGTTGCTGAATTACTATTTCCTCGCCTACCGCTGCAAAAACCGTCTAACATAAATCAAACACAAATGTTCAGTCCTGTTGGCGAACTTATCGGCTTTGAAAACTTTCCAAAACAGCAATAACAGATAGTCCAAGGGACCTGGATAATGAAAAGAAAATTTCTCAAGCCATACTTCGATAGATTAGCTCCTTGGTGCGTCCCTCTTCTGTTAGTTGTCCTTTGGCAGTTACTTGTGCAATTTGGTTTTGTTTCTGAAAGAGTATTACCCGCTCCCACAAATGTTTTGCTGGCAGGAATTCGTCTTGCTAAATCGGGAGAACTTTTTTTTCACCTTGGTATTAGCGCACAACGGGCAGTTCTTGGCTTTTTAATTGGTGGTAGCATTGCTTTTGTTTTGGGATTATTAAATGGCATCCTTCCCATCGCAGAAAAGTTGTTAGATACACCGATTCAAATGTTGCGTAATATTCCACATTTAGCCATGATTCCCTTGGTTATCTTATGGTTTGGAGTTGGAGAAGAAGGGAGGATTTTTTTGGTTGCGATCGGTGTATCGTTTCCCATTTATATAAATACGTTTCATGGTGTCCGAACCGTTGATCCAAACTTGATTGAGATGGGAAAAGTATACGGACTCAAGCCTTGGTCTTTGTTTTGGGAAATCATTTTTCCTGGCGCATTGCCCTCAATTTTGATTGGCGTACGTTACGCTTTGGGAGTTATGTGGTTGACTCTGATTGTTGCTGAGACAATTTCCTATGACTCTGGTATCGGTTATATGGCAATGAATGCTCGTGAATTTATGCAAACGGATGTGGTCGTCTTGAGCATTCTACTCTATGCATTGTTAGGAAAGTTAGCAGATGTATTTGCAAAATTTTTAGAAAAGAAATTGCTTTCTTGGCATCCTAGTTACCAAAATCTGTAACCCAAAGTTGATAGGAGTTTTTTTATGATTAAACCCAAGCGCGTAGGAGTCGATTTAAAAGTAATCGGTCTGAGTAAAACCTTTGGGAATATTCGTGTATTGCAAAACTTGGATTTAGAAATAGCTAAAGGCGAATTTGTAGCTATTGTCGGGCGTAGTGGCTGTGGAAAAACTACCCTATTAAAGCTATTAGCAGGATTAGAACCCGCGAGTGACGGCAGTATACTACTTGATGGCAAGCAATTGCGTAAGCTCAATCCAGAAACACGAGTGATGTTTCAGGATGCTCGTCTTTTGATGTGGAAACGAGTGATAGAAAATGTGGGGTTGGGATTAAAGGAACACTGGCGACAAAAGGCACATTGGGCGTTAGAACAAGTCGGACTTGCCGAACGTGCTTTTGAATGGCCAAGTGTGCTTTCGGGAGGACAACGCCAACGGGTAGCACTGGCAAGAGCATTAGTGAGTGAACCACGTTTACTCTTACTAGATGAGCCTTTGGGAGCGTTAGATGCCCTAACTCGGATTGAGATGCAGCGTCTAATAGAATACATTTGGCAACAACAGCAGTTTACTGCATTATTAATTACTCATGACGTAGAAGAGGCAGTGACTTTAGCTGATAGAATTATTCTCATAGAACGAGGTGAAGTGGCTATGAATTTATCTGTGCCCCTGGCTCGTCCTCGTCAACGAAGTGATGCTATATTTGCAACATTAGTCGAAAAAATCTTGGAGCGGGTGTTGAATACAAAACCCAGTTGCCAAAAATCGACAAAAGGGGAATCTACCATAGCACCAATTGCTACCTACAACATACTCCCCTAAGAAATTGGATGAATACTGACGAATCGAATACCAAGGGAAACATCATCTGTGGTCGGTGTGCTTATGATGCAAATCCTCGTGGAGCTACACATTGTAAAAAGTGTGGCATGCCCCTTGTTATTGCTTCTGTACCTAACAGCGATCCAAGTCCTGGCTCTGACTCTACACTGCTCGTAGGTGGGATTAGTCTAGTAGCCACAGTGTTGTTTTTTGCTACCGGAGGTTATTTTTTCTGGCAGCAAGTCCGAGTCGCATCAACCCCAAGTAATCTCAACAATTCCGCCGATAACATTTCCTCGGATATCCGACTCTACAATTCTATGAAGGAAGTCCCGAAGGTGCCGGAAGGAACATTCAATTACGGTGGTGCTGTTGTCTTCGCACCTCTGAGGAAGGATGCACATAAAGTTATCAACCAAGTTTACCCAAAGTTTAGGCTGCGGTTTACCGAACCTAAGTACAACAACCCTGGTCAAAATACTGGGATCACTATGTTGCTTGATGGCGAACTTAGCTTTGCCCAATCTTCTAAGCCATTAGAGGATACTCATTACAGCAAGGCAAAGCAACGGAATTTTTCTCTACAGCAGGTGGCAATAGGTATCGACGGCTTCCTGTTGTTTACCCATCCAGATGTTTCTATCCCTGGACTTGCAGTTGAACAAGTTAAAGATATTTTTAAAGGAAAAATTACCAATTGGAAGCAGGTGGGAGGACCGGACTTAGCAATCACAGCTTTTGCTTTCAACCCGAAGTTTGGTTCCTCACTCAGCATTCTTCTTGGTCCGGAATTGGATCAACTCAGCCCTAAAGTACAGTTTATGCGCGATTACACTGATGGTGTTCGTAAAGTTTCCTCAATTCCAGGTGCGATCGGCATTGGCTCTACTGGAGCAATTCTCGGTCAACAGTCAATCCGCCCTCTTGCTGTCGCTCATGGCAACTCTAAGAATTACGTGCGACCCTTTACAGATGATGGCAAGCAGGTGAACGCTGCGGCTTTACGGGATGGCACATACCCCCTGACTAGGCGTCTGTTCATAGTCATTCGCCGAGACGGTACTATCGATGAGGCTGCTGGAGTGGCATATACTAATTTGTTACTATCTCAAGAAGGGCAGCAGTTTATTGAGAAGGCTGGTTTCGTTCCTATTCGTAATTAGTCGTTCAAACTCAAGAAGGGCAGCAGTTTATTGAGAAGGCTGGTTTCGTTCCTATTCGTAATTA
>NZ_JCACKO010000036.1:33403-49514 GCF_059505445.1 Brasilonema angustatum
GTCGTTCAAATTCATCACTATATATACGTATAAATTTAGATGCCTGATCAGTTAATTGTCTATTGCCATGACATCATGAAAGCGCGTGTAGTCAATGCTGCGCTTGCCATCCCGCTTCGATAAAATATCGACAAACCGCATATTCCAAAGAATTTGCTTTGGAATATACGAGTGACGGGCATGGATAGTTTGGGATACAGTTTCATCAAGCCCAGTGAAGGTGACTATCACTTCCATCTCATCCTCAAGCATCTGCTCAAGTGAGACTCCATACAAAGGACTACTCTCGTCTATTGGGTGCATGATTGTCCAAGTCAGAGCAAAAAGTGGAGAGTGACTGCGAAGCAAATACATATCATAAAATCGACGCATCACATCTCCTTCTTTGGTGATTTGGGTGCGTACCAAGCTCACTTTGACTTGTGCTTCTAAAATCCAGTTTTGACGTTCATTGGCAACCCGCAACATGAGAGTTGGTATACCGTTATACGGGGTAATAACCGCTACATGGCTAAACAAGACTCGCGCTCTGGGAAGAGAAAAGCGAGCAAACATTAACCCAGTTGCCATCGCCAACCCCATCAGTCCTAACAGCGATTCGATAGTCACTAAGGTGTTAGCATAAAATGTTTTGGGATACATTGCCCCATAGCCGATAGATGCCATAGTCTGGACACTGAAAAAAAAGACATCCAGGAAATTACCCGGACGCGCATTTTCAATACCATTGCCTCCTGCAAGATACGCTAAAGCAAACAAGGCGTTAGCGAGTATATACCCAAAACTGATAAGTGCTATAGTTTTAGACCAGGAAAGAGTGAGCAGCACATGATATGGATCCCGCCAACGGTTGTTGGATACACCAATACGTACGACATTGTAGCTGCCCTCCCGATTAATCTTCCGAGTTTTTGGGCTTTTTCCACGGATCTTTTTCATCGACGACTGAGTTATGGTAGCTGGAAGTGAGGATGTTTATTACTCATTATGTGACATATATCTATCAATCAATAGCTTGCGTGTTTACTCAGCACTTTTCAAAGTATCGCCAATTGCCACTGTACCACTGGTAATAACTTGTGCTAAAACTCCTGTCTGTGTGTGTTGAAAATTCTTTTGTAGCAGACTCAGCAGGGAGATGTTACGTTTTATCCATTTTGGCTAATCCTTTAGAGAACCCATCGATTTCTGTGCAGCAGACTGCTTTTTAGGACGACCACTTCCTGTACCAATGATACTACGCAAATACAAACCACCAACTGTTACTAAAAATACGATATATCCCACTGCTTGCACAACATAGAGATATTGCTTGTAACCAAACAAGGCATTAAAAATAACGCCAGGGAACTTTTCATCAGGCAAGATGTTGGAAGTATTCCAAACCATTGGACCTAAGATACAAGAGTGAATTCTCGTGAACCGTTGGTAATAAAAACAAAGACCTTCTGAGGCGCGATTACTAAGAGCAAGGGTAGCAAAAGCTTCATCAAACTTCTGCAAAGCTGTCACCACTAACCCCGCCACAATCAACACCAAGAAAACACCCATTACTTGGAAAAATTGGCGGATGTTAATTTTAACACCCCATCGAAATAACAGCACACCAATTAGTGCTGCGACTGCAATACCAGCAACAGCGCCAAAACCAGGAACAAGCCCTTGTTGAAGATTAGCAGCAACGAACAGAACCGTTTCAAAACCTTCGCGTACAACGGCAATAAATACTAAACTGAAAACACCCCAACCAGCATATGAGTCCTGTTTTAAAGCACTTGTTACAGCGCCCTCAACTTGAGCCTTCATAAATCTGGCTTGTTTGGTCATCCAGATAAGCATCCAGCTGAGCATAATGATTGCTAACAGGCTGAACACACCTTCCATTATTGGTTCAACCACGGATGAATACTGCGGATTAATTGCACTAAGTGCTTGAACCACCCAAGTGAAAAGAAAACCTATGAGTGCGCTGACAATAATACCAACGCCGACACCAGCATAAACCCAAGGGTTAAGACGAGATTGCTTAGCTTTTTTTAGCAAAGCCAGTACAATACCAACTACAAGAGCAGCTTCTACACCTTCTCGCAGTGTAATCACAAAAGTGGGTAAGGCAGCACTAAAGTTCATTCTTTGTCCTTTTTCTTTTGTTCTGAGTGCGAATGAGGCAGTGCACCTTTGCAACTTTAAGCGTTGAGTGCACCTGCCGTTCATGAGTCATGAGTTTAAATGAAATAACTCATGACTATTGAGTGAAATCGCGTAACATCTTTTTCAGTTACAAACAATTCAAAATACTATCGCTGTGCAGATGTGCTGGAACTATCTGTTATTTTTTGAGAATTTTCTTCAATGGTTTTTATCAGCTTGGTAACATCCCCAGGGGTTTTGACTGGTGCAGCTGGCGGAATAGCAGAGGGCCAAACTTTTATCAGTTCAGCCATACTGGTTTCAATTGCTTTGTGTTCTTGGGGATGGTCTTTAGTTAGTTTGCTAGAAATTCCTTTATATAAATCATCAGCATAGGTGACAAAACCACGGGAATCTTGATACTCAATTTCTGCAGCAATTTTGCCATTTGCGATCGCCGCACCATATTCTGAGTTAGCTGAATCTAGCAATCCGTTCACGACTTGTAGCACGAATCTGGGTTGCGATCGCTGATCTGCTGGTAAAGCGTTTACAGCCCCATCAACTGCTTGCATCGAAGAGGTAAAATCAGTTTTGATCTTGGGACTTTTGGGATTGGATTTAACAAAATCTTGCAAACTAACCAAAGATGTCTTAAATTCTTTGACTTTGCGCTCATTTAATTGGTCTTCTACATCAACATAAATCTCTTCAACTGGATGACCAATATGAGGTTCTGCCTTTTTGGGCTGATTTTGATCCAACAGTTCTTTTGCTACCAAAAGGTGTCCTTTCATTAGTCCCAGTTTGGTCATGTAGTCCACATCTTTTGGTTCCCCAGTTAGAACGACTTCCTGAGTCGTAACCTGATCCTTAATTTTGTCGAATTGCTCCTGAGTAATCACCTTTTTAGAAACTAAGTCCTCAGGACTGCTATAAGGGCGACCTGCTTGAATTTTATTTGATAATGCTGGAACAGCAAGCTGTGCCTCAAACTTATCCAGTTCCGACAGAATAGCATTGTTGATATTGATTTTCTTTTTGCTGCTGTGTCCGCTATGACTAACGGCTTCAGTCGCCTGGGGACTGGAGTTAGCCGCTGGTGCTGTTGAATTTTCTGCGGTTTGTGTACCGTTACAGGAAGTCAAAGCGAAGATGATTGCACTAGCAATAGTTAGGCATATGTAACGAAATCTTATCATTTTTGCTCCTAAGAGTGTTTCAAAGGTAATCATGAAAACATTTAGAGTCAGTGCATCATGGATAAAAGACTCTCACCGTTAAAAAGATACAAAAAGCTTTGCAGTATTGCATTTGAGCTTATTCAATAGCAAAGCTGAGCGAAGGCACACACTGCGCTTTGCCTTACAAAACGTGCTGCTTTTTGCATAGCTTTTGTACGAGTGTCAATCTCTGAATTTGACAGTGGATCTTAGATTTTGCTATGATACTTTCCCACAAATGATATCATTTTTCAACTACTTGCTAATTTTTTGATTATGATTTAATATAAATTCTTAGTATGTTTGAATGTGTAAAGAATACGGTATGAGCAACCACTCTTCAATTGCTCATACTGTAATTACCGTCTCCTCATAGTACAGCTTGCTATGAGATACGTTACTACAGGTGAGCGCATTAGCTACGATCGCGGTAAACAGGAACAGACACAGACGCTCATTCTACGACTACTACAAAGACGAGTAGGAAAATTATCACTCTTATTGCGATCGCACATCCAATCTCTCACTGTTTCTGAGCTAGAAGAACTTGGTGAAGCTTTGTTAGATTTTAAGTAGGTGGGCGCTAAAAAACACAACTAGATTAAGAAATGTAAATTGCTTAAAAGCCTATTTTTAAAGCGTTTATGGCGCTTTACATAAGTTAATATAGTTCGGGTTAATCATGCCTACCTACTTACCGCGATGGAAGATTTGCTCAATTGGTTGCAAGCAAATCAAAGCTAGTAGTATCTTTTTGGGAACAGTTCAAACAATTTGAACAGGAGCGTACTATGAGATACGTTACTACAGGTGAGCGCATTGGCTACGAGCGTGGTAAACAAGAAGGTAAACAGGAACAGACACAGACGCTGATTCTACGACAATTACAAAGACGGGTGGGAGAATTATCACTCTTATTGCAACAGCACATCCAATCTCTCACTGTTTCTGAGCTAGAAGAACTTGGTGAAGCTTTGTTGGATTTTACCGCGATGGAAGATTTGCTCAATTGGTTGCAAGCAAATCAAAGCGAGTAGCACTTTACCATAGAGGCTTCGCCACATCTTGAATCACAAAGAATGTTGTCAGGAAACATTTTTCCACGCGAGCGTATTAAGCTCAGTATATATATAGCTCTCAAACCGCAAGCTGGAACAATGATAATTTGGACGCCCAATCAACCACTGCAAAACGGACGCTTCATCATTCAAAAAGTCCTTGGTAGCGGTGGCTTTGGTATTACCTACAGTATTCTCGAACAGCGTACAGGTAAATTATTTGTCCTGAAAACCCTCAACCACATTCAGCAAATAAGAAAAGACTTCTCGGAACGACAGGTAAAATTTGTCCAAGAGATGACGCGGTTAGCACGATGCACTCACCCCCATATTGTGAAATTTGAGGATGTCATCCAAGAAGATGGACTGTGGGGGATGCTGATGGAATATATTGATGGCGTGGATTTAAAGACTTATGTTGATGAGGGTGGGCAATTGTCAGAAGATGAAGCCTTACGCTACATTGACCAAATTGGGCAAGCTTTAGAATATGTCCATCAACAAGGATTCTTACATCGGGATATCAAGCCTCATAATATTATCTTACGCAGTGGCAAACAAGAAGCAGTATTGATTGATTTTGGTCTTTCTCGTCAGTTTAGCACTGGTGAAAAATCCATCAGCATGACGATTGATGGAACCGACGGTTATGCACCCATTGAACAGTACACAAGAAAGGGAACTTTTGGTGCTTATACTGATGTTTATAGTTTATAAGTATGATGAAGAACAATTACCACCGCCAAAACAACTTAACTCCCAGATTAGCGATCATGTAAATGAAGCGATTCTCAAAGGGATGGCGTTGCAACCCCAAGATAGAGTGCAGACAGTGCGGGAGTGGTTAGAATTGGTGATGCCAATTAAAACAAGTTCTCCAAGTCCTCAAATAGTAACTCCTAACCTCAAATCCCAAAACCAAGTTCAGGCAAAAACTTCAACTCATCAAAAACAGAACAATCCACCTACGGTTGATCCAGCTTATAGGCGAGAAAGCTTTCGTGTGGCCTCGGTATCTCCATTAGATAATATACCTCCTTCCAGTATTAAGTCATCCCATTCCTCAACCCCAACCTCCAATCCAAAATCTGATGATAATATCAAGCTAAAAACCGCTAAAATGGACTACACGCAACTGCGTGACTTACTCGCAGCAGGAAAGTGGAAAGAAGCTGATGAAAAAACAGCGCGAGTCATGCTAGCCGTAGCTGGGAGAGAAAAGCAAGGTTGGCTTGATATTGAACACATTGATAATTTTCCTTATCAAGCACTGGACTCACTGTTCACTGTTGTCGCCTAGCTTTGAAATCAATAATTTGCTCCAAGCGAGATAAAGCACTCACCGCTGACTCGTGTACGTAAGAATCAGCAGACTCATCATTAGTCAACGCTTTCAGGACTTCTGTTGCTCGTTCATCTCTCGATGCTGCAAGTGCGTTGACGATTGACACCGCCACCGCTACATTATCTGTGGTTTTCAGCGCCTCAACCAAGATATCAAAAGCAGGGGAACCAACTTCACCCAACGCCATCACAGCTGCAATATGAACCACTGGATTGGAGTCATTGATAGCAGTTTGCAATCCTTGCAAACCTTCAGCTGGAAAAGGAACATCTGGATAGTTTACCGCAATTTGTGCCAGTGCCTTCGCACAGCTACCCCGGACAGTCACATTGTCGCTGTTAAGTAATGATTCTACCAAAGGTGGCACACTATCTACGCCAATCATACCTAAAGCTTTGACTGCTGCTCGACGAAAGACAACGTCTTCATCATTGAGAACACTCATCAAACGAGGAATCGTATTTTGATCACGGTTTTCTGCCAACTGTAACATTGCCCGTTCCCGTAGATTGGGATTTGGGTGTTTGAGTTGTTCAAATAGCGAATCTACTGTCATGGGTTTATTACTTTGCTGGATGCAGGAGTGTGAGTTGCTTTGGCTCGAATCAACCAGTTTTGGTCATTTGCTGCAATTGTGTGAGCACTAGTATCGCCGAGTTTCTCCAGAGCCATTAATGCAGCATACTTCAAATCCCAGATTTTAGTTTCCAGAACGGCTACCAGAGCAGGAATCGCACTCGTATCGCCCAATTCACCTAGAGCGATCGCCGCCCCCGCGCGAGATTTCTGAAACTGAGGTTCGCGATTGTTCAAAGCTTCTACAAGCAAATCGTAACCTGGAGCATACTTGAGCCAACCCAAGAGTTTCATGACATGGTAGTGTGCTCCATAGTCATTGTGAGCCTCAGCGGCATAGGTTGCCATCAGGGCTTCACCTGCACTCTCGGGATATACCTCTAATATAGTCTGTGTCGCCAGATAACAACGCCCAAAATCGGTATCATAAAGTTCTCTAATCAGAAATTCCAGTGTTGGAGTCTGATCGTAGGCATGTACTAACTTCAAATCTCTTGGATGGTCAAAAATAACCTGCTCTAGTGAGGGTTGAATATCTGTGAAGGCGATCGCTCCCGCTGGAATACCAGCTTCTGCCAACAAGCGAATCCCGCGCAGACGAAACACAAGTGATACCGGACACTGAGCAATCTGAGGAATAGCAGCGTAATACCGAGCATCGATCAAATCTTGGATGCATAACCGACGTGCATACACATTCGGGTGTTGAAGCAAGGCAAGCACCTTCTCGATGGAGGAGTAGTCTCCAGTGAAGCGACAAACGGCACAGATGGCTGCACTTGCTATGGGTTTGTCGGTAGCATCCACAAATTTACGGATGCGCTCTACTGCTGGCGGATAATCTAACTTTGCCAGGGTATGGATAATTACCCGATAAGTCTGTTGTGGCTTTTCCAGCAATTGAGCAATTTCTTCCAGGATATCTGAGTCTTGCGTGCCAATTTCACCAATCGCCCATACCGCATTTTCCACAGTATAGCAGTCTTCATCTGCCAAGCAGGCGCGAATGGCTGGCAGCGCTTGTAATGAGCGCAACTTTCCCAGGGACTCCACTGACTTGCGTCGCACGATGCGGTTATCTAAGGACGGGTCGGTGTTTTGCACTGCTCTAATCAGTGCGTTGACCGAGCGCTCTGTCGCGAAGTTTACCAACTCAGACGCAGCCACATAGCGAGAGTCATCCTCTGCCAACTGGTCTAGAGGCGTATCCAAGAGAGTAATAGCTTGTTCTTCGGTGAATCCAAAAAGATTGGAAAAGCGCTTATCCATAAGTTACCAGTTAACAGTTAGCAGTTAACAGTTAACAGTTAACAGTTATCAATTGTTGGTAAGCTTCTTCACTGAATAACTGATGACTGATAACTGATTAAAAAGATGAACCTGGGGATTCTCAAACCAATACTTAACCTTTCTGGGCAAAGCACTAGATTAAGAATCCCCAGGACTGACGAACCTAAGTCCAATCAGCTATGAGAGATTATGAACCTATTTATGAGAGGGAGTTGATCAGATAGTCGATAAGAGCGTTGTACTCAACTAGAGCTTGAGCAGACATATCGCGAGGAGCACAACCACGGTTACGAGCGAATCTGAGTGCTTCAACGTAAGGAGCGGTGGGCAATTCTAAAGCGCGATAAACTTCGCGACCACCAGCAATACCCCACTCATCCAATGGACCAGTACCACCAACTACCAAGGAGTATTGGATCAGGCGCATGTAGTGCTTGATGTCACGCAGACACTTATCTTTCTTGACCTGAGTGTCGTTAGCTTCACCTTCATTGTTCAGGTAAGGATACTTTTTGATAGCAGCATCGTAAGCTTCCTTAGCTACGTTGTCCACGTTATTCAGCTTTTCAGCAGCTTCTAAACGGGCAGCAGAACGCTGGATGCTACCTTGAAAAGATTCTAGGTCAGAGGTGCTGGGGAAACGGCCTGCCGCATCAGCAGCCGTGATGACTGTGGTCACAACTGATTTCATGTTTTGGTATCTCCAGAAATAGATATTTAAGCGTTTATTTCAATTCAAGAGCGTTAATTGCTTTGGCTATTGCTTAGCTAAGAGCAGAAACAACGCGATCAAAGTAGCTAGCTGCTTCAGCTGTCAAAGCAGAACAGTCACCTTTCTGAGCACCCATTGTGCGGAATCTCTTACCACCATTAGCTTCTGTATTGGTGTCGTTGATGTGAGCCAGTGAGCTAGCCTTCATGATTTGAAGAGCTCTGACTGTGGAGGTGGTGGGTACACCAAGAGCAGCATAGGTTTCTTTCAAACCGTTGAGGCAACGGTCATCGAGAACAGAAGCATCACCAGCCAACAAAGCGTAGGTGATATAACGCAGGACGATTTCACCATCACGCAGACAAGCAGCCATGCGGCGGTTGGGATAGCAGTTACCACCAGCTTGGATCAAGCCTTGGTTTTCGCAGATCATCCCAGCGACAGCATCAGAAACGATACAGCTAGCGTTGCTGGCGATCGCGTTTACAGCATCAAGACGTTTGTTACCTTCGCTAACAAAACTGCGGAGTTTACTAATTTCTTCTCCACTTAAGACACCAGTTTTAGCATCTGCTGTAACAACCGCTTTGGAAAATGCGTCGAGTACCATTGAACTCTCCCTATCTTCTAAGTTCTTATCTTGTATTGGACAAGACATCTCTGAAGATAAAAGAAGAGGTATGCTAGTGTCTCAGTTATGAGAAATAAAGTAATAATCTGTAACAATTGCTATATTTTCAGCCAAGGAAAGTTGGCTTTTAAGCCTTTAACAGTTACCAGTTCCATCCCTTGGCTGACGCATTGTCTGAAAAGTTTAGGCAAGATATATTTTGTGATTTTGTAGACGCGTAAGCACCCTCCCCAGGGTGCGTAGTCCTGAGCAGGCTTTGTTATGGACTTTAGACTAAAAGCCCATGAGCGTCTGACCTACTCTATCTGGGCTATCAGGTGCTTAATCACATTCTCTTTAATCATTAATTGCCGCAGGACTTCCAACAGCAGCCCCTGAGCCTGCTCTTCATTCAGTCCTTTGACCTGTCGCTCATATGTTTTCAGACTAAACTGTTGCTCTAAGCTAAGTTCTATCGGAATTTCCATGATAATTGCCTCAAATCGCGTGAATTTAACCAGATGTGAAAGAACTAATAAAATTCAAACTGAAATTATCACTGTATTAAATAAAACTTTTAACGATGATTTCTCTAAGTATTTAGATTTTTGTCTTCTTGTTAACTAATATAACAAAAGTTTGACAACATAACCACTTTAACTTTAAAAGTAGCGGCAAAAGATCAACCGATGGGGTGAACGTTTGATTATATAAACTACCTCGCCTTGTGAAGAGTGTAGATAGTTCACTCCACATAATTGTTATTGGCAAATTATGTAAATTTTAATTAACTTTAATTAAGTTGATGTAATGATAAATGAAAGCCTTGATGCAGATATCGACTCCTATATCGACTCGGCGGAGTATGATGTCAGCTTTAGCGATTTCATTGTCCTCTACTATCGCGGTTTTTCTACCCAACTCAGTCAGAAAACAGTTGGTTTTACCCGCATGTTTCGTCTGTATCGGGGCTATGCCAAAGTGCGATAAGCCCGAGGCTTTAGCTTGTGCGTATCGCTCCCAGTTATCCGGACAATCGCAACGACAAACGAATAAGAGAAACAAGGACTGCAGCACTGCCTGACTGGCTGGGCAACCTAATAAGTACCACTACTAGTTCCAGGAGAAAAACTAATGAACCAAGAGGACATCTGTATAGATCCAGAGTTAACTCGTATTTATCGCTCCACACTTTTCCTAGGGCAGCCTGTTTTACAGTATTGTGTAGTAGCCAAAATGGGTGAGCATTTCCGAGTTATATCAGACTGGAAATACGAAGATGAAGAGGACAAACAGACTCCTTTGAGACCACTCAATCTATTAAAACCCCAGCATTTAGGACGATACCTTATATACTTATCTAGCTTAGATGCTATGGCAGATATATTACCAGAACACCGTAAAGAACTGGTTAAAGGTAAGTGGTTTACATTTGAAGATAGCTAATGAAAAACCCCAGGACAACTCTGGGGTTTCATACTGACTGCGAAATCTGCTGCGGTAAGCAGGGCAATAAGATTTCGCTTGTAAATTAGCCAGATGTGTGGTGAAATCTATCGATGTCGTGGCGTATAGCGTAGCGTCAAGCGTTCGACTTATCGCACTTCACCCTCAAGGTTGCTTTTTTGGGGATTTAATTTTTTGGAATTCCATTGACGTTTAAAGTAATAACTAAAATACTCTCGATATAATCCACAGCTAATACTTGCTTGTTCTCCTAAAAGGTTTACCAATCCAAAACTTCTTAGCTGAAACGCTATCTTTTGTTCTAAGAAAATCGATCCAGTCGCCATTACGACTTTTTGAAAAGCATCTGCTAAGTCAGGATTTTCCTGGATAAAGTACAATTGTTCTTGTAAATAATTCATGAAAATACTGTTATAATTTATAGCATTTTGCAGTATAAATTCTAATGAAATATTATCACGTATATTATGATATAACGCCAGCCGCACTAAGTAAGGAAATCCTTCCGTGAGTTCCATTAATTGTTCTAGTACAAAAGAGCTAAGTTGGAGTCCGTGACGATGTGCTAAATCCTCTACTTGCAATCTTTTAAAAGCAGGTAAATCAATTGCTAATCCTATATTAAAGGGAGATTTATTAATGTCTAAGACAATATAAATATCGGTAGATTGAACAAGGACAAGCCGAATTTTTTGCCAAATCGAAATATCTCTCGTTTCCTCATGCCATGAGCGTAATAGTCCGAGAAAATCATGAGCTAGTTTCGGATATTCAAACAACTTATTCACTTCATCTAATGCGAAGATAACGGGACTAGAGATTTGCTGTAATAGATATTGTTGAAAATAAATAGTGCAGTTCATCAAAGTACCTATTTCCTCATCCCAGTAATCCTCCAGCTTTGATTCTAGTTTCAATTGATGAGTAACATTGGCACAGAACCAGCGCAGAAATTTTTCTAATGAGGTGAAAACTTCTGTTTCAGCGTAATTTAAACTTAACCGTACTATATAATAATTATGAGAGTGGCCATAAGCGAGAATTCTTGTCATTAGGGAAGTTTTCCCCATTTTTCGAGGTGCTTTGATGCGAATCAATGCACGAGGTTGGAGAATTTCTTGATAACAGATTTGTTCTACATCCCGCTCAATATACAAAGTAGAAGAAAGAGCAACTTGTCCTTCTGGAGATTCTAAAGCTATCTTTCGTTGCGTCTGTGCAGGCTTGGATGTTGTCTGCAAAAATAAACCTTCCAGTCTTAGCTCTAGAACAGCACGACAATTTGTTCTATTTATTTTTTCCCCAACAGTATTTGAAATGAGTTGCCATAATTTAGGGGCAACTATTTGTTTAATATAGGTTTCTGAGTAATTGTTTTCTGTAGCGATTTGTGCATATGTTTTTTTAGTCTCAGATATGGATTCTGACAAGATAATTTTTTGGATAAACGAGAGCGATTTTCCTGTATTTTCAAGAATTAGTCCTTCTGTTGATTCGATAATTTGTTGTGTGCTGCTCATCATCCATTTTTCCAATTAACATATATTTAAAGCTCCGTTTTCTTTAAGCCATTGTTTTTGTTGATCGCTTAAACCAACAACATCATTAAAAAGCGCTCCTTTGACACGAGAACCAGAAAAAATAACTCCTGTAAAATCGGTGTTTTTAAAATTTGCGTGTCTTAAATCTGTATTTCTCAGATTTGCCCTTTTTAGCACTGCACCTTCTAGGTTAGCATTAAATAAGGAAGCTTGTTCTAGATTGGCTCCACTCAAATCTGTGTTTAACAAAGTGGCTAATTCCAAAGAAACTTGCACTAAGATTGCATTAGTTAAATCAGCATGACTCAAATCTGCAGCAATTAAGTCAGCTTTAGTCAAGTCAGCTTCGTTCAAAATTGTTTCTTGTAATTGCGCTTTCTCCAAGTCAACCCGCCGCAAGGAAGCAGCACGCAAAATAGCACCTTCACAGTTAGATTCCCTGAGAATGGCATTATCAAGATTTGCGCCAGTGAAATCAGTTTCTTTGAGAATTGCTTTGAAAAGATTCGCCCTAGTTAAATCAGCACGAGTTAAAAGTGCTCCTTCCAAGTCAACCTCTGTTAAATTTGTTTCTCTTAATTGAACTAACTCTAGGTTGGCATAATTTAATCGAGCGCTACTTAAGTTAGCTCCGCTTAAAGTAGCCCCATTGAGATTTGCCCATAACAGAGAAGCATGAAATAAATTTACAAAACTCAAATTAGCTTGACTCAAATTAGCTCGATTTAAGTCTGTCCAAACTAATTTACCTCCACTCAAGTTAGCCTTACTAAGATTAGCACCATTGAGATTGGCATGACTAAAATCAGCACTACTGAGATCTACACCGCTCAAGGAAGCTTCACTGAAGCTCCAGTTCTGAAAATCTCTTTCCATTGCTGCATAGTGTTGAATAATTTCATTAGCGTTCACATTATTTCCTGATTGTTGATGCTTGATTTTCAATGGATTCACGAAAATCCCCTTTTAATATTCAATTGCTAAAACTATAAGATCTGTAGAATCAATTTGGAAATACAAAATTGCTGACTTCTGCTAAGTTGTCTCCATGATACCCTAGAGGCGTGTATAATCCGTGCAATAGCCCGTTACTTATTTTGTTGTACCTTATAGCACTTGTTGCCTACTTTTTCAATGCGTAAGTGCTGCTCAACATAAGCTGTTGCGCTTTTAACTTGCATATTGTTTTGGTTTAATCAATCATTGAAACCCTCTTCCCTTCAGCATAGCTGTCATCTGCCTTCTGCCTAGCTGTTGTACATTTTTAATGCACAACAGCTTAGTAGTTGCTTTTTGTCTAAAATTATGCTGTCAAAGAGGTCTGTATTAAATCAGACCTCTCCTTTGTTTGATAGCCTTCGTTGTCTAGAACGCAGTTATGGACGGGTCTATTTATTGATGATGACAATTTGCTCTTACTGCTTCGGCTCTAACACAGGTTTGAACGGCTTGAATGTCTTGATGTCTACGCAGGCAGTTCCATTCAGCTTGGTTCTGAGTTCAGCGGTGAAGGTTATTAGCTTTTCGACAAGAGCCTCACGGTCGGTTAAGCAGCCTTTGATTGCCATGAGTTCTCCCAGAGTCCACTCATATATCTGTCTGTCTGCATTGTTCATGAGCGTAATCAGTTCGTTCTTGGTTGTTATGATTTGGTTGATATAACTGTTGTCGATTTCCTGGCTAATATTCTGGGTAATCACAGAGATATAATTTTGTATTTTTTGCTCATAAATTTTGTCGATTTCCTGACTGACGTAGTGATTAAGCTCAGTATTATTATTGACAAGGTTTTGGGAAATAACTCTGTTGAATGTCTCTCGGCTAGCGATTGTGTTGATCAGCTCATCCACGTGCTGTGTAGCCAGATTAATGAATGTCCGATTCCAATCGTTACGCAGGCTGTCAATCTTGTTATTAATTTCAGGACTATTGGCAACTAAGTTGACAATCTCATTGTTCACTTCAGTGTTATTTCCATTGTGCTGTAAGCGTTGGTCAATGTACTGCTTTAATTCCTGATTGTTATTGACAATGTTATGGGCAATCAGTGGAATGTGATTTTGGATCTTTTGCTCATAGCTGTTGTCGATTTGTTGGCTAATGTAGCGGTTCAAATCAGCATTATTACTGGCAAGCTTCTGGGAAATAATTCCGTTGAATGTCTCTCGGCTAGCGATTGTGTTGATCAGTTCATCCACGTGCTGTGTAGCCAGATTAATGAATGTCCGATTCCAATCGTTACGCAGGCTGTCAATCTTTTTGTTAATTTCAGGACTGTTGTTTACACTGTACTGCAAGCGTCGCTCAATGTACTGCTTTAATTCCTCATTGTTATTGACAATGTTGGCGGCAATCAATGGAATGTGATTTTGGATCTTTTGCTCATAGCTGTTGTCGATTTGCTGGCTAATGTAGCGGTTCAAATCAGCATTATTACTGGCAAGCTTCTGGGAAATAATTCCGTTGAATGTCTCTCGGCTAGCGATTGTGTTGATCAGTTCATCCACGTGCTGTGTAGCCAGATTAATGAATGTCCGATTCCAATCGTTACGCAGGCTGTCAATCTTTTTGTTAATTTCAGGACTGTTGTTTACACTGTACTGCAAGCGTCGCTCAATGTACTGCTTTAATTCCTCATTGTTATTGACAATGTTGGCGGCAATCAATGGAATGTGATTTTGGATCTTTTGCTCATAGCTGTTGTCGATTTGCTGGTTGATGTAGCGGTTCAAATCAGCATCATTATTGACAAGCTTTTGGGAAATAATTCTGTTGAATGTCTCTCGGCTACTTATTGTGTTGACTAGTTCATCGGCGTGCTGTGTAGCCAGACTCATAAAAGCCAGATTCCAATCGTTACGCAGGCTCTCAATCTTTTTGTTAATTTCAGGACTGTTGGCAACCAAGTTCACAATTTCGTTGTTAATTTCAGTTGTTCTGCGTCGCCGTCTGTTAAGTAACCACCAAAGTAATATTAGTAAAGGAATTCCTGCTAACAAGAGAAGCCACCACCAGGGAAATCCTTGCCCGGTTGCCTCAGCAGTAGACGTAGGTACAAGCGCAACATTAGCAGTAGATGCAGGGTTGGGAGAAGAACCAGTGGCTACTACTGATGTTCCTGAACCGGAACCACTGGCTACAGATTGGCGCACTGCTTCAGCTTCCTGCTGTTTGGCAGCTGCTAAAATTTCTTGTCCCGACGCTGAAGTTGCAAAGCCCAAAAAGGCTAGGGTTCCTGGAGTGGCAGCTTCCTTTCGATAGACATACCCCCGAGGTTGAGAATACGGATAACGAGGATCAGTGGGCATGGTTTTGTGCATCGGCAAGACGCGAACATTCGGCAAGTTGAGTACTTGATCTGCGATCGCATAACTGATTCCATCTTTGCCGAGTGCCTTCACAATGGTTGCTGTGTCGTCTTGGGACAGCTTGGTAGTGTTAGCTCCATTTTTAAACGGGGCTTTTTTGAAAATAGCGTAAGTGCTCAGCGATCGCCACGTGTCACTATACTCGGGATGGTCAATAAATCGAATCTTACCAGGAGCGCCTCCTACCTGTGACCAGTTTGTGATCTCCCCTCGAAACATCTTGGCGAACTGCTCGAAGGTGAGGTTTTTCTTAAATGGATCGTCAGAACCTACGATAATCGCGATCTTCTCCCGACTAACAGCAGTGGCAACAAGTCCCTGACCCTTTTCCTTATCCGTGAGTGGGCGTCCAATGGCTGCCATATTGATGTCACCTCGCAGCAGTGCTGCTAATGCTTCATCTGTTCCACCCGATGCCAGCTCAACTTTGGTGCCCGGAAACTTCTCTTCAAACCGTTTTCTTAATGCTTCATTAATTATTCTCATGCTGCTCGATCCGTCCACTTTCACTGTTGTCCCATTCGGTAGTGAATTGGGAAGTGGGAAAGAGGGACTTGGACTGTTAGATTGAGCAACGACAGGAGCGAGCAGAATCGATGAGAAAGATGCCACTAGCGAGTGAGTAGCTGTCAGCCCTAGCACTGCCATCACAATCTGCGCAAACGTTTTCCTAAAGGATTTTTTAGAGCGAAACATCTTAATTGACCTCAATATAAAGTTAGCAGTTTTAGGCAGGTAAGTAGAACGAGGTGAAAAAACCAAAGTGTGTAAAGATAAGTAAATACGTACAA
>NZ_JCACKO010000037.1:0-49008 GCF_059505445.1 Brasilonema angustatum
TTCTATCCATGATTCTTTTATTCAGAATACCCGGAAAGTGACAGAAGAGGGATAGTTGCTAAAAATTAAAAAGCGACTCATCCTTTAGCAAAGTAGGGGTTTAGTAAGCACACTAACTCTTCTCCAACTTCTATTTCACTTGGAGGGAAACCCGCCTCATGCGCACTGGTCTGACTAAATTAAAGATTATGGTGAGGTCTTTCTGGGTGCGACTTGATAATCAATGAGACAAAGGGGTTAGCAAAACGCCAAAAACCCTTGAAAAGCAAACGATTTGAGGATTTTTTGAAGCGGGTGATGGGACTCGAACCCACGACATTCAGCTTGGGAAGCTGACGTTCTACCACTGAACTACACCCGCAAGTCAGGGTTAGTGCCGTTGTATAGTGTTAATCTTACCAGGTATTCCGACCAATGAGGGTTTGGTTTGGGATTGTTTTATGTGGGTGATCGCCAAGGAGATTTAGCAAACACTTTTGAGTTACCGAATTATCTGCGGACGGATGCTGCTTTATCCGCTTTTGCTTGCCGAATTTGGTCTTGCAGTACCGAATCATTCACCACAGCCATCACTTGACATTGTCGGTACAACTTTTTTTACTGATTTATTCTCAGCAACTATTGTTTTTAAAGATACACTTTGACTTAACAGACGCATTCCCCCAAAGGGAATAATACCTCCCAAACCTGTATTTACTAACAGTGGTATCATTCATCAAGGTGACTTTAGATACACTCCTCTTTTTTATCAGTTTGCATCTTCAAATACCACTGGTTCTTCCACTTTTAGTTATGAAAAACTTTCCATTTCCACAGTTGTCTCTCCAATTTTCCAAGCGCCATTAGGCAGTTGTGCTTAAAAAAATTTTAAATTAATTAATGTATATTAACTATAAGGTATTATCTCTGCCGTGATTTCTACATATTCCTCAAAGTTACGGATGATTATCGTCATGATTTTGTCAAGTAGGGGTAAAAGTGATCAAGATAAACCTGTATCACCACTTCCGTACTCGTTTAGGGCTATGTATAACTACGAAGGCATGATTGATGTTTTGGTCAATTCGTAAAGATTTGCTATAACCCCCATACACGCACTGCTAGCAGATATGCTTAAACTATAAACAGTTATAAAGAGTTATTTGCCTTTTTTTGAGTACTCCGACGGTCATCAAATTATCTAAATTTGAGATAAACCAATAATACATAATTTGGTATATAACAGAGTCACCAATATGTTTAATGCCACTGAAATCTTGATTGATGCGTTTGTCGCTCAAATTCGTGAAGGCTACCGTCGCACCTACGGCTGCCTGAAAAATGATTATCAAGATATTATAGGCTGGGCAGGTAATATGGCGTTGGAAAATATTGCCAACAGTGACGCCCTTTATCATAACGTAGAACATTCTATCCTAGTTACTTTGGTTGGACAAGAAATTTTGCGTGGCAAACATATCCGTGAAGGAGGTGTTTCTAATGAAGACTGGTTGCATTTTATTATATCCTTGGTCTGTCATGATATTGGTTATGTTAAAGGAGTTTGCCGACAAGACCGAGAGGATGAAGGTTTGTACGCAACAGGTAAAGATGGGAAAATGATTTTTCTTCGTTCTGGAGCTTCTGATGCGAGTCTGACACCTTATCATGTTGATCGGGGAAAGCTTTTTATTGATGAGCGTTTTGGCGGTCACAAATTGATAGATTCAGAAGTCATAAAGAACAATATTGAATTGACTCGGTTTCCAGTACCAGCTGTAGATGACCACCAAGATACAAATGATTTTGCAGGTTTAGTGCGTGCTGCAGATTTGATTGGACAACTGAGCGATCCACGTTATTTAAAAAAGATTACCTCTTTATTTTATGAGTTTGAAGAGATTGGAATGAATAAGGTGTTGGGTTATCAAAATCCTGCTGATTTACGCAAGAACTATGCCAAGTTCTACTGGAACGTCGTATATCCTTATATCAAGGATGCATTGCGCTACCTCTCGCTCACACAGCAAGGAAAGCAAATTATTGCTAATCTCTACTCAAATGTATTTGTTATAGAACATGAAAAACTTCAAGAAGAGCCTTTGTACCTGATTGAAAAACTCCCTGCTTAAAAATTGATAATTATAAATTTTCACAACGAAAAAGCTTTCACAATTGATGATTGATAATTTATAATTCATCATTTATGAGTCATAACTGGTAATTGCTATGAATTGGTGGCATCGACTAAACAAAAATCCTTTAGCAAGGTTTGGGGCAACTTTACTGTTGGTTTTTTATATAGCAGTCATTTTGGCTGATTTTGTCGCCCCTTACAACGCTTACACCTCACAACCAAATGGTTCTCTACTACCACCAACGCGTGTTTACTGGGTTTCTAAACAATCAGGGCAGTTTATTGGGCCTCACATTTATCCAACAACTCAGGGAGACACAAATTTAGAAACGGGCGATCGCCAAATCATCGTAAACTATAAAAAGCCTTGTCCCCTGAGACTATTTGTCACTGGACCTGAGTATCGTCTACTGCAGTTGAATTTACCTTTACCCCCAAAGTGGGAGGAGACAGAAATATTTGGTGGTATCCCGTTAAATATACATTTGTTTGGTGCTGTCGGTGAGGCAAAGTTTAACGTTTTAGGTACAGATGACCAAGGTCGAGATCAACTCAGTCGCCTGCTGTATGGTGGTCGTATAAGTCTGTTTATCGGTATTATTGGGGTTGCCCTAACCTTTCCCTTAGGGATGTTGATTGGGGGAATTTCTGGCTATTTCGGTGGCTGGCTTGACAGTGTCATTATGCGGTTGAGCGAAGTGCTAATGACTTTCCCTAGTATTTATCTTTTGGTAACCTTGGGTGCGGTACTACCGCCGGGGTTATCGAGTACCGAACGCTTTTTGCTGATTGTCGTGATTACTTCGTTTATTAGCTGGGCTGGATTAGCACGAGTTATTCGCGGACAAGTTCTCTCTATTAAAGAGAGAGAATACGTTCAAGCAGCAAAAGCAATGGGTGGCAATCCACTTTACATTATCGTGCGTCACGTATTGCCGCAAACCGCCACTTATATCATTATTTCAGCCACACTTTCTGTTCCTAGCTTTATTGGGGCAGAAGCAGTACTCAGTCTGATCGGGTTAGGAATTCAACAACCAGACCCCTCATGGGGTAATATGTTATCTCTTGCAACTAACGCCTCAATTTTAGTACTGCAACCTTGGCTAATCTGGCCTTCAGCTGTGTTGATTATTCTTACAGTGTTGGCTTTTAACTTGCTGGGTGATGGGCTAAGAGATGCTTTAGACCCTCGCAGTTTAAGAAGGTAGCTTCTACTCGGTTGTTCATCAGTTATCAGTTATCAGTCATCAATTCCTTGATAACTGTTCACTGTTCACTGTTCACTGTTCACTGTTCACTGATTTAAAGTGGGCAGGAGGAGAATCGAACTCCTATGACCGCAAGGTCGCCACATTTTGAGTGTGGTGCGTCTACCAGTTTCGCCACCCGCCCTTGGGTGCAACTTCACTATTATACTCTATTTTTTGATTTTGCAACAACTTTTGATAATCTTTGCTACTTGCCCAACGGTCAATTTCTCTGGCACGCAAAACGGGCACTGGGTGAGTTAACTGAGCTGTGCGGGCAGCTTTGACCATCTCACCTATCTCGGTCTTACTAATATCATCATAAGCACGAGCTTGGGCAATAAAAGCATCAAGGTTAAGTTGTGGTGCGATGGTGGGCGAACCACCAGCAAGTTTCATCAACACCGACATGACAACTTTCGGGTTTTGGGTTGCCAGCAATGCTGCGCGATCGCACGTAAACTCAGCACAGCGTACCCATTCCAAAAGTTGCGCCTGTATTGCTTGAGCAAGAAATGCTCCAACATTAGGCACCACTGTCGCAGCTAATATCAATATATTAACTGGAGTTAGGTAAACACTGTGGTCACACTTAAGGTGTCCCAATTCATGAGCAATCACAGCCTGGATTTCTTCTTGTTCGAGCATATCGATCAGCGAGGTGTGCAGCACAACAAAAGGCTGTTTTCCCCGCATCGCAAAAGTGTATGCATTTGGTGCTGGATGCTGCCTAATATAAAGCTGGGGAGGTTCAATATCCAGTATCTTGCAGGCTTCTAACAGCGACTTATGAAGATGGGGCAGTTGTTTTTCGCCGACTAGAACACTAGAAGCGATATTTTCTACATAAAAAATCTGCTCAGCCAATGGACCCAAAAGATTCCGCACCATCATATCCAAACCAGGTATCTGCTTCAGTGCTTTGGTTGCGTCTAGATCTAGCGGATGACGAAATGAATCTGCTTTGAGACCAATCAGTTGAGTCTTTGGCGTTAACATGGCGGAATCTTGCTGGGCAAATAAGGGAATTAAATAAATGTAGGACTGGTCTTTTGAATAGCCCCACACAAACAGTATAGCCATAGCAAAAGGAACAAGGAAGAATTTCTTCCTTGTCCTGTCGCTTTTGTGGTTTTTTGTATCTAAATAGAGATTCGCGCTTGAGGCTCAATGGGGGTACAAGCAACTTCCGCATTTACGTTTGCTACTGGCACCCGCTCGATTCTTGCTCCTAATTGCTGCAACTTTGCATCAAGTCTATCGTAGCCCCGATCTAAGTGTTGTAGTCCCTGAACTATGGTTTTTCCTTCTGCCGCGAGTCCCGCCAAAACTAACGCTGCTGATGCTCGCAAATCTGTTCCTAGTACGGGTGCACCTGATAACATCGACACTCCTCGAACAAAGGCAACGTTGCCTTTAATACGAATATCCGCCCCTAAGCGATTTAACTCTGAGGCGTGGCGCAAACGATTCTCAAACACAGATTCATTAATCAGGCTGTCACCTTCTGCCAGTGCCAGCAAAGCCATAAATGGCGCTTGCATATCTGTAGGAAAACCTGGATGGGGCAAAGTTTCAATATCAGTTGCCCTCAGCGTTTCTGCGCTCAGAGTACGTAGGCAGTTAGGTCCTTCCTCAATGATGCGCACTCCAATATCTTGCAGCTTGGTAATGATCGGTGTCAAATGTTCTGGTATCACAGGCGAGAGGGTAAGCTCTGAACGAGTGATTGCTGCGGCAACCAAAAACGTTCCTGCTTCAATGCGATCAGGAATAATCGTATATTCAGTTGAATGCAACTGTGGAACACCAACAATCGTAATTTTACTGGTTCCTGCTCCGTGTATCTTTGCTCCCATTGCAATACAGAAGTTTGCCAAATCAACGACCTCTGGCTCGCGTGCAGCATTTTCGATAATGGTTTCGCCCTCTGCAAGAGTCGCCGCCATCATCAGAGTTTCTGTTGCTCCCACGCTGGCAATATCCAAATATATCTTTGCTCCCTTCAATCGGCGACTAGTACCAGGAACATAGGCATTACAAATGCCATGCTCAATCTGTACTTCCGCTCCCATTGCTTGCAGTCCTCGAACATGCAGATCCACAGGTCTTGTGCCAATAGCACAGCCCCCCGGTAAAGGCATTTGCGCGACTCCCAGTCGTGCTAGCATCGGACCAATAGCAAAGAAACTTGCTCTCAACTGTGTGACCAGTTCATAAGGAGCCTTTGATGTTTTGATTTCTCTGGCATCAACTTCTAAAATGTCTCCTGTTTGCTTCAAGCCAACGCCTAAAGCTGATAAAACCTCACCTATCCGTGTCACGTCTGCCAATAACGGCACGTTACGAAGCCGACATTCGCCTGAACAGAGCAACGCTCCAGCCATGATCACCAGTGCTGAATTTTTGGCTCCGCTAATTTTTACATGACCTTGCAAAGGATGCCCACCCCATATTTGCAGGACTGAGGAGTCTGCTGTCGGGGAAGATTTGGCATCTGGTAAGCCGCCAGAAGGAATAATAAACTTACCCTCCAAAAAAACTGTTGATTTTATAAGTTTGAAGTTGGTTTCGATTCTACACGATAGTTTTTGATTGTCTACATCTTTCAACGGAAATTGATAAATTTCATTTATGGTTTTTTGACAGCAGATAATGAATCAACAACCTATCATACAATCTTTTCCGAAAACTAGATAATAGTAACAAAAATTACCTAAAAATCAAGAAACCGCTGATGTCAAAAACTAGGGGTGTAAGGGAGCCACTGCCGTGGGCGGGTCTCCCGACTTGAGGCATGTGGCGTGTGTAAGGGAATAGGGGTGTAAGGGAGTGATTAGTGGGGGCTTGAACCCACCACGCTATCATTGACGAGCAAAATCATAGATTTTGGTCGGGTTCGTGCGCTTTGCGCAAGATCTGTGCCTACGGCATAGGGGGCGCGATCGCTCCCTTTGGGAGCGCACTCAAAGGATAAACGCGCTTCAGTTCTGGCTCACGCCACATGCACGCCACTTGCTACAACGGGGGGAACCCTCCGCAGTCGCCACAACGGGGGGAACCCCCGCAAGGCGCTGCTCTGCGCAACGCAGTGGCTCCTCAACGCGCTTAACCCGCGCACGGTGAGACAGCGCTACAGGAGGGTCTCCCGCTCTCACGGCGACTGCGGAGCGCGCAGCGTGACCGGAGGTCATCCCCGATAGCCGTAAGGCGTGGCGTAAGCCATAGGGCAGTGGCTCCCCTACACCCCTACACCCTTAGCTTTGGTCAGAAATTAGGACTTGACAGATCTAAACAATTGAGTGACAATGAAAAACTGTTAATCAACAATAAAATTTGCGGAACTGGCGGAATTGGCAGACGCGCTAGATTCAGGTTCTAGTGCCGAAAGGCTTCCGGGTTCAAGTCCCGGGTTCCGCATACGAGAGGGAAGTGCTGAGTAACAAGTAAAAAAGGTTATTTGTTGGTAGACTATCTTGACTCACCACTCATGACTCAGAATTTTAATGTTAACAAGTTTACAAAATTCCCTAGTCAAGCAAATTCGCAAACTGCACTCCTCAAAAGAAAGACACCAGCAGCAGTTGTTTTTGGTAGAAGGGACGCACTTGTTAGAGGAAGCTTGTGCAGCGAATTACCCATTGGAAGCAGTGTGCAGTACACCAGAATGGCAAGACACCCATGCTGTGCTATGGCAAAAAGCTTGTGATCTTTGCGAACGAGCAGAAATTGTAAGTGAAGAGGTTTTAAAGGCGATCGCCACCACAGTACAACCAGATGGCGTAGTTGCGACGGCAAAAAGAAGCGATCGCCTTGGGGAAGTGCCGTTTACTGGTATAGTGCTAGGGTTGGAAACTGTACAAGATCCAGGCAACTTGGGTACGATAATTCGGACCGCAGCAGCAGCTGGGGCTTCTGGGTTGTGGCTGAGTGAAGATAGTGTGGATTTAGACAATCCAAAAGTATTACGTGCTTCTGCTGGACAGTGGTTTCGCCTAGCAATGGCGATGAGTCCCGATTTGAAAACGACAGTCCAGCAAAGTAGGGAAGCAGGAATGCAGGTTGTTGCAACCTTACCCAGTGCTACTTTGACTTATTGGGATGTAGACTGGCGCAAACCCAGTTTAATTTTGTTAGGGAATGAAGGTGCTGGTTTGTCAAAAGAATTGACAGCAGTAGCAGATTTACAAGTAAAAATTCCCCTGAGTCCAGGGGTAGAATCTTTAAACGTGGCAATTACTGCCGCTTTAATGTTGTACGAAGCGCAAAGGCAAATTTTTCAAAGTAAAGAGGGAACAGGGAACAGGGAACAGTGAACAGTGAACAGTGAACAGTGAACAGTGAACAAGGGGTGGACGAGTCGGTTTCCTACCTGATAACTGATAACTGATAACTGATAACTGATAACTGATAACTGGTTAACATAAACTGTACAGAGTTCTGTTCAACAATCAAATAGGAGTCCTATATTATAAGAATTTTGTTCACAGGTGCTCACTGATCCAAGTATGATCAAATATTGATTGATAAATCCGGTTATGCACTTTTAAAACACCCTGTTGCTTGACGACTAGACCTGACAATAGCAACTCTTTTTCTTCTGGACTATCAACAGAGACGACTTCTTGTTGATCCAAAATGTGTCGATATAGTTCTAGTAGGCGAGATGATTTTAGCTCGGTGTTGAGAATGCGATTGCGCTCTGCGCAGCGGCAAAGCCGATCGCGTATGGTTCTCAAATGCTCTGGCTCATCCTGAGATTCCCAATTCTTGATCACATAATTTCGCACTAAATTCTCAACCCATTGCGCTTCACCGTTTGTCGGAATAGGAGATGAACAACGGCGTATGAATTTACAAAGCTTTTGAGTCAGAAAAGGTTGACCGTTTGTCCAGGCTAACACTTCTTTGAGCACAACTTGTGGATTACTGACTTTATCTGTCAATCCATAAAGCAAAGGTTGAGCTTCATGGATTTGAAAGCCATTAAGTTGAATTGCTTGACCGATATTGAAGGGTGTTCTTTGAGGATCAGTTATCAAATCAGAAGGTGTTGCGACTCCAAACAAAGCAAAAGTTAAACGTTGATACTCTGGATTAATACCGCGTTGATTAAAGCAGAAGCGAATCAAAGCAAAAAAGTCATTAACAGGAAAATTCAAGCCCAAAACAGTATCAATTTCATCGACAAAGATAAATATCTTTTCACTCTCAACCTGAGCTAGTATGATTTCCTCTATAAACCGACTCAAGCACTGAATAGACGATAAATCTTTTTGTTCATTCCACCACGCTTTCAGATTCACCTTTCCAAACAAATTAAAATTTTGCCATAACTCCACAGCAAATCCCTTGTACCATTGAGCAGGAGTGACGTTTTCAGTACCAAGGCGAGTGATATCTACCGCTGCACAGCTAAACCCCTCTTGCTGGAGACGATGCATCATGCATACCATGAGGCTTGACTTACCCATTTGGCGTGCATTCAGAATGTAACAAAACTCTCCGCGCTTGAGTGCTTGATACAGGAGACGATCTGCAGAACGCACCACATAAGTAGGAGCATTCATTGGTAAACTACCCCCAACTTGATAATCAAACGTTGAGGATTCTTCTGTACTTCTGAGCAAAGCGTTTTCAAAAACCAGTTCAGCTTGAGTCGCTTTCAGAATTTCTAATGTTTGAGACAGTTGGCGAGTACGTTCCTCGACTTTTTCTTCCAAGGTAGAGTTGGACTGGGCTAATGCATCTTTTGCCTGCTGCAAAGCTGCGTTTTTGTGTGCGAGTTCTTGGGAAAACGAAATCCGTTCAGCTTCCGCCTGTTTGCGTTGGGTAATATCAGTAAAGGCGGCTATAGCATAAATCATTTTTCCCTTATCATCATAAATTGGGGTTGCTGACACCTCTATGGGAACCATTTTGTCAGCTTGCTGAAGCACCATATCATCGACGGTTACACTTTCGCCGTTAAACGCTCGTAAAATGGGTTGCTCCTCAAAGGGGTATAACTGATTTGTCCCCGCTACATAAGCTTGATAAATTTCCGGAAATTCAGTGGCTGTAATTTCAGTTACCATTCTCTTACCAAGTATCTGCTGTGCCCTCTGATTGGTATAGTAGGGTTGACCGTTGGCATCAATGACAAATATTCCTACTGGCACAGCTTCCAGAAATTGAGTCAATTTTTGCTCACTTTCGCGCAATGCTTCCTCAGCTCGCAGGCGTTCCGCCACCTCTTGTTGTAAACGAGTTAATAACTCTGCTTGAGCCTGCTGTGCTAAACGCTCTTGTTCGTGCGCTGCTTTCATTCGCTGCACATGGTGCAGAGTTTTGTTGGTTGTGATTTCTAAATCTTGAAAATTTATCGGCTTAGTCAGAAAGTCAAAAGCACCCCAATTCATTGCCGTTCTAATATTTTCTATATCGCCATGGGCAGAAATAATAACTGCTTTAATGATGGGATATAACTCATTGAGTTTAGTCAGTAAAGTCAGCCCATCCATTTCTGGCATATAGATATCAGTTAAAACGATATCTATATCCGGTTCGGCTTGTAGCTTTTCTAGTGCTTCTAAACCATTTTGAGCAAAAATTAATTGAAATTGCTTTTGCCGAATTTTTTTTCGAAATGCCTGACAAAGGAGTGTTTCTAGGTCAGGTTCATCATCCACAACCAGTATTTTTGTTGCCATATTTTTTCTCTGATTGGGATTGTTTATATAGTAAAGATTTTTTGCTTCAGTTTGTCAAATTCAATTGGTTTTGTAATATATTCATCTGCACCATATTTTTGAGCAATTAAATAATTAAATTCATCGTCATAAGCAGTAATTACAAAAACTTTTAGCTTCGGAAAATTTTCTTTAAGAATTTTGAGTAATTCTAAGCCACTCATCCCAGGCATATTGATATCTGCTAAAATCACAGATAAGCATTCTATAAGTTTATTCTGAGTTTGTATTTTTTCGAGTGCTTCCTCTGCGGAGAGGATAAAATGCAAACTAATCTGATTTTGTTTAAGTTCTTTTCTAAATTTTTGCTCGAATAAAAATTGAACATCTTGTTCATCGTCTACAACCATGATTTTCATGTTTCATCTTCCTTACGGAACAACTTTGGGTAGAGTGATGATAAATTTTGTATAACTACCCATTTCTGTTTCTACCCTGATATTTCCTTGATGCTGGACAATAATATCATGAGTAATAGATAAACCCAAACCAGTTCCCTCACCAGGTGGCTTGGTGGTGAAAAAAGGATTAAAAATCTTATCTAGCACTTTCTGAGGAATGCCTTCGCCATTATCTCGGATGTGTATCTCTACTTGCTCACCCAAATCTTTTGTCCTTACAAAAAGGATAGACGAAAAACCCTCACCCTCGTACCCTGGCTCAGCATACAAACGCTTTTTATTTTTACACGCTGCATAGCAAGCATTATTAATGATATTTATAAAAGCACGACTCATGCTCTGCGGCACAACACTGAGTTTACCAAGGTTATCATCATATTCAGTTTCTATGTTGATGTTAAAGGAAGGGTTTTTGGCACGCATTCCGTGATAAGTTAGACTAATAGCCTCAGCTAGCAAGGCGTTGATGTCAGTCAGTTGTCGATCGCCAGTTTGCCCCCGTGAGTGCATGAGCATCCCACGCACTATATTATCTGCTCTTGTGCCATGCTCATTGATTTTTTTAGCATTTTGTTTCAAATCGTTTAATATTTCTTCTATGTATTCTCTAGATTCTGGATCTAATCGGTCTTTTTGACTTGAAATCTCTTCAAGCAGTTCCTGGGTTAATTCTACAGAAAGTTCAGCAAAATTGTTAACAAAGTTTAAGGGATTCTTGATTTCATGGGCAATACCTGCTGTCAAAGCTCCTAAAGAAGCCAATTTCTCTTGTGCGATAATTTGAGATTGAGTCGCTTTAAGCTTTTGCAAGAGATTTGCTAATTCCTGATTCTTCTGTTGTAATTCCTGAGTCCTCTGTTTCACTTTTTGTTCCAGAGTTCGGCTATGATCCTCTAACTGCTCGTAAAGACGGGAATTTTCAATTGAGATAGCGGCTTGAGCAGAAAGGATTCTTAACACTTCGACACGTTCTGGAGTAAATACACCTGTTGTAAGATTATTTTCCAGATATAAAATGCCGCTGAGTTTGGCTTTATACAATAAAGGAATGCAGAGAATGGATTTGGATTGAGCGGTGACAATGTAGCGATCGCGGGTAAATTGTCCTTCATGCAGAGCATCATTTAAGACCACATTTTCGCGAGTGCGGGCGACATAGTTAATGATGGCAGTTGATAAAAGGGGGTGTAAATCATCGGTATTTACTGATTTTATTGGTATTGATTGCAGAATGGTAACTTCATCCGAATCTGCACTTCCTGTAGCTTCGATCACCCAGTTATCCTCCTCGTTAAGAGGCTTTATCTGGGAACCCAGAATCAGAAAGCCTTTTTGTGCTCCTGCATTCTCAATCACGATTTTCATCAAGTTTGCAAGTAAGTTGTGTAGAATGATTTCGCCGGAAATCGTTTGTGTTCCTTTAAGTACACTTAGTAAATCTAATACATGGGATGTATTTTGCCCCGTTGTTGATGTGGATAAAGTCGTCTTAAGATCAGTTTTATGAGCTTGACTCAGAAATTGTGGGTATTGGGCTTCCAAATCTTTTACTTTGGCTGTAGCCCCCCAGAGTTGATAGGCGTAGTGAGCATCTTGCAAATAGTGACGAGCAAGATGATCTTGGTTTCTATCTATATAAAACTTTGCTGCTAATTCATAAGCGAGGGCTTCTTCGTTGATATATTCATATTCGTGTGCTAAAGCAATAGCGCGATCATAATATTCCCTAGCCTCTCTATTTTTGCCCAACACGCGATCGCGTTCAGCCTCCACTAGATAAAATTTGTGTAGATAATTCATGGGAGCATGATCTGCCCATTTTTTCATTTTCTTCTGGTTATTAGTAACTTGTTTTAAAATAAATTTTTGTTGTGACTCAGGAACATCCTTGAAAACGGCGAGTCGTGCTAAAGAATCATAGAGATAGAATAGAGGAACAAGGAGTGAGGCTGTAGCACTCCCTAAATACTTTTGAGCGAGTTCTGCATTTTTAACAGCTTCATGGTAATTATGAAATAAATAACAAAGAATCATTTTGTGGAAATAGATATTACAAATCGCGGTTTTATCATTCGCTTCCAAATGAAGTGGAAGCATTTTCTCTTCGTTGTAAGGTTCACCTCTGAATTGGCAAGAAAACTTCTCCTCAGATTGATCCATTAATTGCGAGATGGCTCGGTGTAATATTTGTAAATAATTGAATATAGTTTGTTGTTTTAGCTGATTCATAGCCTGACTATATGAGCAAATCTGCTGTTCAAGTTCTCTCAAACTTTCCCCAACACAATATGCATTAAAACAATACATAAATGCGGAATAACCGCAAAATTCAAAATCTCCATTTTTTATGCCTGTTTTATAGGCTTCTTCCAGTGGTTCTAAAGTTTTGTTTCCATGCTCTTTCCAATTTTTAATAAAACCATTTATTATATGCATGACTCTATTTTCTTTACGTTTTATATGAAATTTTTCTAAAGTTTTTATACCAAGTTTACCAAATCTATACCCAGAATCAATATCTCCCACAACTCCACAAAGAATCATCCCGTAAGCAGCATAGACAAAAGCAGAGTCAAAAGTATTTCCATATTGAATTAATAAATTAATTTCTTTAAAAACAATAAGAGAATATAGAGGTGGAGAAGCCAAATATGCTGCTACTCTTACTTGAGATAATAAGTTTATTGCAGCATATTTATAGGAATCAGTCATTGTTGGTAAGTCAATCAAGTCTTCAATTCGATGTCCTGCCAAAGATATTTTTGTCTTTAGTAAACCAATCAAAATATTCGATTGACTCAGTGTATCTGGAAAATTTACTCCCAAAGATTTCACAACTGGTAGCACAATTTCTAAAGCCAACAATGGCTGATTTTGTGCCATATAGGCTTGGATTTTAACTTCATATATTTTTATTGTATCCAGCAAAGTTTTAGCATTACACAGTACCACCTCGGCCAATCTCTCCATCTCCTCAAAATTAGTGTTGAGATATGCTGTTTCTGTCGCTTCCACATACAACGCCAGTGTGAAATCATACTGCTTATCCCAGCTATTTTCAGCCAACAATTCTATGCCAATTTGCAGATATCTCAATGCTGGTTCATACGCGACTGATCCTTTCGCTCTTTTACCAGCCATTAAATTAAGCGAAGCTAATTCATCTCGATATGACTGATGATTTATTAATTCAATGCTCAAGTTTAATTGGTTAACAATATCAAAAATTTTCCGTTCTTGCTTATCTTGTGGAGTATTTTTCAGCAGCAGTTGACCTACTTTTTGATGAACCGCGCTTCTGTGTTCTGGCGGAATCAAAAAATATGCTGCTTGCTGAATTCTGTCATGGGCAAACTTGTATTCACCCTTGACAGAGTCTGTTTCTTGTGACGAATCTGAATCAATCGACTTGTAAGTATCTTTCAAGAGTAAGATGAAACCTTCCTCAATTGGTTCACGCAGTGATTTCAATATTTCTTCTGGTAATTTTTCAGAAATATTTGCTATTGTTTGAATATCAAATTGATGACCTATGCAAGCTGCTAGCTTCAACACCTCTTGCGTATCCGAAGATAACTTCTGAATCTTGCTCACCATTAGTTCAACGACGTTATCTGTAAAGTCTCTCGCTTGAATTTGCTCCAAATTCCATCGCCATATTCTCTCATAGGTAACAGGAGATAAATCAAAGTCTACTAATCTTTCTTGATATAATGATTGCAAAAACTGGTTGACAAAGAAAGGATTGCCATTCGTTTTACGAATAACTAATTCTGCTAGGCATTTTCCTTGATCAAAAGAGCAATTAAAGCTATCTACAATTAACTGATTAACATTTTCTAAATCCAAAGGCTCAAGGTGAAGAGAATTGACAATCGTCCCAAATTGTTGGATTTTATCTAATGTTAGCTTCAATAGATGGTTCCCATCCACTTCATTATCACGGTACGAACCAATCAAAAATAAATATTGACTATTTTCTGCTGTCATCAGCAGTTGTATCAATTGCATTGAAGCATTATCTACCCACTGTAAATCATCTATAAATATGACTAGTGGATGTTCTGGTTGGGTAAAAACTTGAATAAAGTTTTGAAATATTAGATGAAAGCGATTTTGAAATTCTGTCGATGACAATACAGGAACTGATGATTGCTTACCAACAATTAATTCTACTTCCGGGATGATATCAATAAGCATTTGACCATTAGAGCCAAATGCTTCTAATAATTTTTTTCTCCAGAAATTAATCTGTGATTCACTTTCGGTTAACAGTTGTTTGATTAATTGCTGAAAGGCTTGAATCAATCCTGAATAAGGAATATTGCGAGAGAATTCATCAAACTTACCAGAAATGAAATAACCTTGCTGTTGGTTCAAGAATTTATAAAATTCTTGAACCAAAGCTGATTTTCCAACTCCTGAATATCCAGATATCAACATCATTTCACTTCTAGGAGGTGTATCATGATTTATATCACTCACTCTCCCAAATGCTGTGAGTAGAGTTTCAATTTCTCGTTCTCTGTGATATAATTTTTGGATAATTTGAAATTTCTGAGAAACATCTTGGCAAGCGATGGGTAAATTTGAAATTTTACCGTTTGCCACGAGTTGGAATAAACTTTGCTCTAAATCTGCTTTGATTCCCCAGGCACTTTGGTATCTATCATCAGCATTTTTCGCCAACAATTTCATCACAAGATTGGAAATAACCAGGGGAATCTCTGGATTGACTTTATGAGGAGGTACAGGTTGTTTAGCAATATGACAATGTACTAACTCCATCAAATCAGTTGTTTCAAAAGGCAATTGACTGGTTAGCAGTTCATAAAAGGTTACTCCTAAAGAGTAAAAATCAGCACGGTAATCGAATGAACGATTCATTCTACCAGTTAACTCTGGCGAAGTATAGGCTGGAGTACCTTCTAAAGTATCGACATTTTTAGTTATGAAACTTTTTTGATAAAAAACTGTCGAAATACCAAAGTCAATAAGTTTGATTTCTCCGTTTTTTGAGTTATAAACGATATTGGAAGGATTAAGATCTTTGTGGATAATGTTAGCCGAGTGTATTCTTGCTAAATTATCAACACTCTGTATGGCGATTAAAAGAAATTCTGCTAGTGTTAATTTTCTAGTATTGATGAAAGATTTTAAAGATTCGCCACCAAAATCCTCCAAAATAATAACTAAAGTCCTCTGATATTTAACTAACGTGTACGCATTTATCACTCCAGATATATTTAACGAACTAATTATTTCAAATTCCTGTTTGTACCTAGCCAGTTCCTCAGGAGTGGGATATTCCTTGTTCAAAACCTTGAGAATAACAGGTTTTTTATCCTGAGTTCGGATACCTCGATAAACCAGGGTATTAGCACTTTCGTAGATATGCGTACTAACTTCAATGCCAGGAATTGTAATCATAGTCCAGGATGTACTTATCTAAATCTGTATTTTGTATCTTTACAAAATTTATCTCGTTTCCATGCATAGCATGGAAACGAGATAAATGGTATTGTCATGAATAACTATTCAACAATTTCAACAGTTCACTTAACTGATTTTCCCTCAAAATACGGATAAACTTCCGTCTCAAACAACTGTTGAATATCTGGAGAATTTTTCTTGACTTGCTCTTGATAATCTTCGCGCACGGGACAGTTATAAGTAGCTGTACGGGGTGCAATTTTTGGTAACCAAGTTGTATGTATTGTATAACTAAAATTTAGCTCGGGATGACCAAGTTTGCAAACAGGTCCTTGAGCAAGATTATTAGCATCAAAAATCCAGATTTCATCGCTGTTTTCTGAAGCAACGGTACAAACAATGTAACCATCTGTTGAACTTCCATCACCATGAAGGCGGGGTACAAATTGCGGAGATAAAATCATGTGACTGTTCGATTTACCATCTTCATAAGTAACAGGGAACTCATAGGCGTCAGCAATTTTCATGTCTATTGTATTTAGACGGAATAGACACGAAGGTCTGTTTTGTCGATTGTTTGCTTGAAGTAGTTTCTTTGGTGACACTATCCGGTTTTCATTATCTTTGTACAAATCGAAGATAAATTTTGTGAATAGTTCTTGCCAAAAACCTGAAGACTGCCAGTAAATATTTTCTAGCTGTCCTGATGGTAGACCTGTTGATAAGCGATCGCAGTAAGTGTAAAGTCCTACCCCCCAAGTATACCTGGAATTAGATAACACATTTGATTCAAGAATCTCTCCGCTTTCACCATCTATAATGTAGCGACCATTACGGCTAACGTCTGTGACGCTAGTCAGCATACCTACTAGATTCGAGGGTACGGAAGTTTCAGGATTAGAGGCGAAATTATCACTCTGACGCACCCACTCAGCGACATCTGCACTGTTATGGGTTACGTGAAGCGTAATTTTGTTGTCTGGATTGTTGTAATCTGATACAAAGTGGATTGTAGCTTCTGGAAGAACTATCTTCTGCGCGACAACTTTCACTTCCTGCTGACTCACTTGGGGGCGTTGTCCGTTTTTCAAGTCTGCACGGCGGACAATATAAAGTGTCGTCTCAGGTAACACGGGCAGTGTGAGTAACTTTCTTGTGAGTTTCTCTACTTTTTGATTCCAGGGACAAAGATTGTTGAATGCTTGAGCAATTCCAACTTTGAAATTTGTGTCTATGAGAATAACATAGTCTTTAGTGATTCCAATCTGATGCAAAGATTGCGAAATCTCAACAGGAGTTTCATCCGCCAGCACTAACTTCCATCTTTCAAGGTGACTAACTAAATCCCAACGGATAATATAAACAAAATCCTGAGGTACAAAATTGGTAACTGGTGAAACAACTTTACCAAAGAGTTGACGAAGTTTATCAGAAACCTGAGAAAAGGTTTTGAAAATACCTTTATCCAAAAAATCATCAACTTCATCAAGAAATTTATCCAATTCCTCAACCGAAGGTATAGTTTCGATAAAATTAGACAGCGATCGCCCATAATTGACGGTAAAAACTTCACGAGTGTGAGCGTCAAAACTGGGATGGGCTGTTGTTAAAACGGGTGGAAACGGAAAGTTCAGCTTAATCTCTGGACGCCACTCTTTATTTGTTCCAATAGGTGTGATAACTTCAAGAGTTTCGGGATCAATCTCATAGGGACGACCAGCATCACAACTAACTAGCAAGCGTTCAGATTCTTCTCCATCATACATCGGCACAAAAGCAGTATTTAACTGATTGCGAGAGCCTAGCTGAGTGGAGAATCGTGAGATGCCAAAATTGCGGAATCCATATTTAGCATATTTTGTTTCAGGTTGAGTTGCCATGTCGGCGTAGTAACATGGTGGTTTGGTAATTCGTGTCTTTAAACCAACTTCTCCCTTTTGATCAAAATCGAGTCTGTAAATCATCCCATCACTGTTGAAGATTGGATCGCCACTACTGTAGGGAAGTCCGCCAGAATTGATAGAACCCACTGGACCCATAATGAAAATATGACCGTGCAGTCCTTCTGGGAGTTTTTTGTCTGGCAATTTTGACTCAAGAATATTCAGCTTGATGTCGATTTCTTGGCGACTGGCGTTAGTTACAGAATCGGGAACAGACGCCCAAGTTGTGAAAGGAAATTTGGGATAGACGGCTTCTTCAAACAATTTTTGGATTTCACGATGCTGTTGTTTCACCCGATCCTGATAATCTTCACGCACAGGGATGTAGTAGTTTGATGTACGTGGTGCAATTTTGGGTAACCAATTGGTGTGGGTGGTAAATCCAAACTTAAGTTGGGGATGACTCAGCTTGCAAATGGGACCTTGATCCAAATGATTGGCGTCAAAAATCCAAATTTCGCTTTTTTCAGGGTTGTCAGAAAGAACCGTACACACGATATAACCGTCAGTTGAGCTACCATTACTATGAGTTCGTGGTACAAACTGAATTGAGTTACCAAAGTACCCTGGATCGAATTTGTAACTGTCGGCGATCGCCATCTTTTCCTTAGAGTCTGTGACTAACCGACATATGTTTGCTGGTCTTCCCTCCTGTGTTATTTTCATAACTTCATGCATCGGTAAATTCCGATTAGGATAATTCTCATACAGCTTCACAAGAAAATCAGATAGCCGTTCTGTTGAACATCCCCAAGAGTTCCAGTAAAGATTATCGATCTTTTTCGAGGTCGTGTGCTCATTATATGTGTTGATTGCAGCAGCCCAAGTCAAGTGCTGTAGTTCCTCGGGATCTCTAATAATTCTAGATTTTTCCCAATCCAGTTCTCCATTCTCCGCAGAAATCACATATCGCCCTAAAGGGTGAATGTCTGCTGAACCAGATATCATTCCTACCGGACGCTGTAGCTCTAATGGTGTATCATATTCCCGCAGCCATTCAGATGCATCCCAGCCAGAACTGTGAGCAGCATGAAATGTAATTTGGTTTTGAGGATTGTCATAGTCAACTTGAAAGTGAATAATTGCTCCCGGTATTTCCACCTTCTGTGCGACGATTTTAACTTCGTTTTGACTAGATGCTGGACGCTGTCCAGCTGTCAAATCGGCACGGCGCACAATATATAATGAAGTATTATCTGATACTGGTTCATTTAGAACTTCTCTCACCAGATTTTCTAGCTTCTTATTCTTGATAATTGGTTTGGTAATCAGCTGTTCCGGACCAACTTTGAAGCCTGTGTCCACCAACACCACATAATCCTGCGTCACCCCAATTTGATGTATTGTTTGCCTAATCTTAATTGGTGAACCATCAGGAAGGGTCACGTGCCATCTTTCTAACTCACTTTTACCATCCCAGCGAATCAGATAAACAAAATCGTCAATTTGATCCAATCCTCCCAGCATTTGCAGGCTGATTCCCATCAGTTGTTTTAATTCACTGAACAGTTCGCGAGCATTTTCTTCTTTTTCTTCTATCTCTTCTTTCTCTTTTTTGACTAGATCTCCCAATCTTTGCCAAAGACTTTTAAGACGTTCTGGACTTTCATCAATTTCTTGGTTGACAATTTCCCGAGGAATTTCTTTTTCGATTTCTAAGTTTTTTATGTTCTGCTTATCTGCCGGTAATCTTGCAAACCTTCCAATAATTGCTTTGAAAACTTGTGATAAATTTTCTACATCAGATTTAAATATAGTTGATAAAAGAGTCCGTAATGACTTACCATAATTGACTGTGAACAGCTCATTGGTGTGGGTATCAAAGTAAGGATGTGCCGTATTCATCACCATTTCAAAAGGAAGATTGAGTGGTAATTGTTCTCTCCACTCTGTGTTCGATCCTACAGGCGTTACAATTTCAAGAGAATGTGTATCTATTTCGTAGGGACGACCGACGTCACAAGTTACCATCATACGTTCATTTTCGTCCCCAAATTTCATCGGCACCAATGCTGTGTTTGCGACACTGCGAACACCTAATGAGGGTGACAAACGTGCCAAGCCAAAATTGCGGAATCTATACTCTTGATATTCACTTCCTGATATTGTTGCCTCATCGGCATAGTAGCATGGCGTTTTAGCAATTTTTGACTTTAACCCCACTGTCCCGGCTTTATCAAAGTCAAGCCGATAAATCATCCCATTGCCATTAGGAAGTGGTGTACCATCCTTAGATGGAAAGACAAGATTACCATCTCGTTTGGAGTTGACATGTCCTACTGGAGCTAAGATAAAAACATGACCAGACAAGTCATCTGGTAGTGTTCCATCAACAATCATCTGAGTATCTGATAGTTCTTCTTGGCGAACACTCAAAATAGACTTTGGAATTACGTTAGTCATATCAGCTTACCGTTTATTAATTTGAGCGAATCCGGCTCAAGTGAGTCTGACTTTTCCTGCCATCATCTTTGTTCCGAGGCTTAAATTCAATACGCTTGCTGTTAAGGGTTGCTCCTCCCTTGCCCTCCTTAAAAAGGAGGGAACTAAGCCCCCTTTTTAAGGGGAGCCAGTGCGTTGCGGAGCCAGTGCTGCAGGAGGGTTTCCCTCCGTAGGCATCTGGCGTTGGGGTTCCCCCCGTTGTAGCACCTGGCGTCGGTTGGGGGATCTTAAATACCACTAACAGCAACTGTATTGGGTTTAATAGCCAGATCACTACTTAACCTGTAATAGATGTAAGCTAATCTAACTTATGCAGTTTGACTCTCGCTCCGTAAGTATAGATGCTTATCAAGACTCATTTTTTTGTTGTGATAAGAATGCATCTCTAACTTCCTTGCGAGGTTCATTTAAAACATCGACATAGTAACGTTCTGAAGAAGCTGCAACTTGAATAGTTTTTTGCTCACAGATCCAAGAAAAATATTCCAGAGCAATTTTATGTTTTTCCACTGTATTCAATTCTCTACTTCTATTGAGCTTTTCTTGTAAATCAGGAGGTGCTATCAGATTAAATTCATTGGGTTGTTCTAATATTAAAGAGTCTAGTAAACCCTCAAATCCCACGAAAGCCAGACGGTAAATTATCAATTTACAAAAATAACCGTGAAAGTAACCACCATGAACATCTATCCCTGTTGAACTGTTGTTAAAAGAGTCAAGAAAAGCCTTGAGAAGCCTTATATACTGCCAAAGTTTTAACGGAGATTTTTGATTTGGACAAATGAGAACATTGATTGTTTTGCCCTCACGACCTGGGTAGTCAGTTTTATCTTGATATTCTGTACAATCAAAATAGGTAAACAAATCAGCGATCGATTCTGGATCTTCACTTTTAGGGACTAAAGATTCCGGGTCTTTCTTATTCTGTAAGAGGTTTCGCTCTTCCCCCTTGTTTAAAACCTTAACCCCAAGATATCTCAGTAGATGGTCGAATTTTTTATCCGAAACAAAGACCTGATTATCTGGCGACAAGAGCTGCTTTAGATTCACAATTCCATAAACATTTGTATCTGGCAAATTAACTGTCAGATTACCAAGTCGATATCCTTGAGTACGAGTACTAGCTGGGAAAGAGAAATAACTAGCTGCTGTTGAAGCAAGGCGTAATGCTACATCTCCCTCGCTACTAAAGAGATAAGCTTCTTCAAAACGACGCAAAGAAGAGCGTAAAAAATTAGTCCGTCCTGAAAGAATAGTATTTACTGGAATGTCTGGAGAAACCAAAATCAACCGACCTAAACTGAAAACACGACCAATATTAGATGATGGTTGTTTGTTCAAATTCTTGACATTACCAATCGATTTTTGATCAAAGGCGTCAGAGAGAACTCGCACGACTTCTGTTGTGATGAATCCACCCATACTATGACCAATAAATGTCAACTTAATTCTTTTTTGATTCAACTCCTCTTTGGCCTTTTTTTTGGCTTCTTTTTCATCATCTAAAAAAGCTTGGCTCGTAAGAAAATGTTGGGTATAACGCTCGATTAAACCTTGGTCTAATTGTCGAATAAATTCTATTAAATCTGGCACAGCATAATATCTGGCACGATATTCATCTCGAAAATAAACAATAATTCTCAAAATGAATAAACTTCCAACAAAAGAAGCGACACACAGACCTACTAAAATCAAAATCCCAAACCAAGAATACGAGAATAAAATTAATAATAAAATACCAATGGCAGTAATTGCTAACCCACTATATAGTAAAAATTGTAGTAAACTCGGTAAAGAATTAAATGCATTTTTCAGGTTTGAAGGAACACTTTCCGATGACCATCGGTAACCTAAATAAACAAAGCTACTTTTTCTATCTTTCAGAGCTTTGTCTTGTTGATTAAGATATTTGCAAACTTGTTGCCAATCTTCGCGTACATAGTCTTTTTGTCCGTCCTTAACACCAGTATTATAACCATGAATTTGAATAATCAATCCTAACTCTTCTGTCTGCGATTGACTGTTTTGAAAAAGATGGTCTATAACATCATCAATTGTCGGCAAAGTTTCATCCACTTTCAACTTATCATCTTCTATATTGATAGGTGCAGTGCTGCGGATAAAGTAACCGGGAATAGTTAGATTTTTGCCATCAATTTTCTGATTCTTTACAAGGTCATCTATCAAAAGATCCATATTTACTACCTATTATATACGAGTCGATATCATCATAGCTCCACACGTTCCCACACCAGTTCAAAGACCTTCAGGACTCCATCAGTGTTGGTCGGTGGCGTTTTCAGTGTGACTCGATTCCCATTCAATGTGAACGTTCGGACTAAATCCTTACCAACCCGATTAGGAATCGATGCTACCTCGACGTGATGAGTGACGGTGTTTCCATTCAACGTGTATGTCCCTGCATAGGCATTGAAGGTAGAAAACGCCTGTACACATTCCTCAGTCGGTAAAGAGCGAATGTCTTTGCTGAATGGTGAGCGAATATCTCCACTTAAGGGTGGGCGATCGCTCCTTGAAAAGATAACCATCATCCGCTCCTCGGGTGTATAGGTGATGTAGCCAATGGGGTTAGAACCATACACTTGAGGAGTTACTGTCCCATCAGGGTTGATGGCGCTTGCACTGATTAGCGTCCAAGTTCCAAGCAACGGATTCGTCTGAGCAGCTGACAAATCAGACATGACTCACTCCTTATAAGTAGCTCATTTTTAGTGGTTAGTTTTTAGTCGCTGCTCTCGGTAGAGCTACGAGTTATTCACTAACTATTAAGCACTAAAAACTCATAATCAACAACCAATCACCTTCCAAGCTCTAAGCCGCATCTGTCTGTTGGTTGGTCGGTTGTAGCACAAAGTCGAACTCGGCTGTATAGAAAGGTTTACTTTGATTGTATGCGTTGAGTTTGTCGAGTGTCTCATGTTTTTGCAGCTTAAGGATGGCAGATCTGACCGCGAACGTTGTATCTGAATCGAGGTGCGGATCTCCATCAATATGAATTTGTGTAGTCAGGGGTATATAGCCTGCAGCACTCAACTTAAAATGGATATGGCCTGCTCGCAGGGTATGTCGTCCCAAAAGCCGCAGCAGCTCACCGCACGGTCCGCTTGATGGGATAGTGTACCCTATTGGCACAACCGTTTCAATGGAGTAGGAGCCGTCCGAATTGGTTCTGAAACGACCTCGGAAGTTACCCTTTGCCTGGGATGCATCTTGAAGGTCATACAGTCCTTTTGAATTTGATTGCCAGACATCAACAAGCGCATTGGCAATTGGTTTGTTGTTCCGGTCTAAGACGCGTCCTGAGAGGAAAAGCGTATTGCCGTCAGGATCGATTCCCAGGCGATCGCCCATGTTGCGCTCTGGCGCATCCGGTACATACACAGGACCTTCCACATTACTTTCCGTAGCTGTGCTGCTGTTGTTATGCAACAGAAGCACTAGCTCTGAGATTCCCAGCACGTCGAGCAACATATGAATTTCCCCATTCGGTATCTCTTTTGTGTAGCGATCTGCCCGAATGATAAAATCGCGCAAGAGCGATAACTCTTGTTCCGTCAGATTCACCTCCTGCACGAAGGCGTGCAGATGTCGAATAAGGCTGGCATAAATCTCATAAAGGCGTGGATGAGTCTTGCCTTTATCACCGTGCTCAATCACGGCTTGAGTGATATTTTCGAGAGTAATATTTCTCATCTTTATCTGCTCCGTGAAACTTATCCATAGTTGACTACTTTAGTTAGAGTCTAGTTTTCCAACTACTTCTAGCATTCGTCAACTCATTTTACAGACTAGTTTGGTGTTTACTTCCTACTGCTGTATTTTAATGATAAGTCTTTAACCGGACACGATATCAGGCATTGCTGGATACCAGTTTCCTACCTTCGGTGCAGCACTACCTCACCACGCGGCTGGCTCGGGTTTTTAGCTTGCACTTATCTGACACTTCAATTGAAAATACTCTTGATACAACCGACAACTAGGTGTAGCTAGATTGTCATCCAACTTAATCAACCCCATACTCTTTAACTTGTAAGCAAGAATCGGTTCTAACCTTACAGGTTTGGTAGCACTCATCACTGCAGAAAGAGCCAATGCTAATTCTGGGTGCACCTTCAAAGTTGCCCAGTGAGGCTGGATATGACGGTAATAAATACTTGTGGGTGTGGCAGCAGTTTGCAGCAGTTGCCCTAAGGCAACCTCTCCACGACTGAGGTGATAAAGTGTCAGGTGTACTAATGAAGGATGTCCGCCAACGATGTCCATCAAAAACGTTGCTTCATCATCTGTCCAATTGAGTCCAAAGCGCTGGGCTAACTGCTGTACCTGCTCTAAACTAAAATAGTTTAACTCAATCGGTAGTCCGACATTAAATGGGGACTGATTCAGCTCCAGGGGAACATAAACTTCAGTTGAGTGAACCACAATCAGACGCAGCTTTTGCCAAATAGGTTGTCTTTTGGCATCTTCGTACCAAGAACGCAACAAAGGTAAGAATTCTTTTGCCACTTGCGGATGCTCAAAAATCTGGTTCACTTCGTCCAACGCCAAAACCAGAGGAGAATCAATCTGCTCTAACACATAATTTCGTAAATAAAGCGAGCAGCTGACTTTGCTGCCAATATCTTCATCCCAAAACTCGTCTAATCTTGGTTCAAGGTCAAGCTGATGAGAGACGTTAGCACATAACCAACGCAAAAAGCGGTTCAAATCGCTCAAGATAGTTTGATCAACTTGCTCCTGCAAATTCAGGCTCACTGTATGGTAGCCGATTTGCTTGGCATACTCAAGAATCCTCAACAGCAGCGAGGTTTTACCCATTTCTTGAGGAGCTTTCATGCGAATTAAGGCTCCTGGGTTAATCATTTCTTTATAAACCTGTGTGGTAATCTCTGGTTGTTCAATGTAATAGGGAGAACCAAGTTGGACTAAACCACTAGGAAAACGAGGTGACATTTCCTGCTGGAAATTGGGAAAATTTCTTACAGAGGGACGTTGTTCTAAGGTTGTTTTTGGAGAAGCTTGTGTAGTCACATACGATTCTAGTAGCGTCCGACAGTTTTTTTTAGTCACACGGTTGCCGATCAGATCAGACAATTTTTGACATAATTTTCGAGCGACAGTCTTAGTAAAGTTACTATGACTATAGCCTCCCTGTTGAGCAATTTGGTTGTAAGTTTGACTTTGCCAAATACCTCGTAAAACCAAAATTTCTGTATGATTAAGGGGGCGATTTTGATATTCCAGGAACTTGCCATTGAGCATCTCAATGAGTGAATCGAGAGCCGTTGTTTTGGAAAAAACTGAGGTTCCTACTGGCAATCGGATGTTTGTTTGCACACCTCTGGCATTTGGGGTGGAAGCCAGCATTGAGAAATCTGTCTTGTGTTTCCGTTTAGTCCATACATTTTGCTGTGACCAAATCATAGATGGTTCAGCAGGATTCTGGAAAATCATTGGTAGCCAAGTGGCACAGGGATATTCCACCTCTAATCCTTGCAGTCTTTCGCGTGCAGAACGCACTGCATTGTATAAAGACTTTCCAGTTGAAAATTCTGCCAGAAAATACTTTAAAAATTCTTGAGCGACGACATCCGGTACAGGCTCACGCATGACAATCACTTGTGGAATTTGCAAATCTTGGAGTTCCTGCGCCAACCCTAAACCATCACAAGAGTTGAAAATCGCTAGCTTCAACCCACGACTAATAGCTTGTCTCAGAGCATATTTTAACTGCTCAAGGGTAATCGTATCTGTTTTATTAATTTGCAAAAAACCTTTTTCTTGACTAAAACTATGACCCGCAAAAAAGAGAATATCCCAACTTTGTTGCCATAGCTGCTCGTTTAAATGACCGACATTCGGTTCTATTAAAAATTTAACTTCTGCTTGAGTTGATAGTTTATCTAAAAGAGTTTTATCCTGGCTAATATCAATTCCCTGACTATTCCCGAAAATTGCCAAAATTCTCACTTTACCTGTGCGGTTATTGACCAGCAATTTATTAGTGTTTTGATACTCTGGCGCACTCAACGCCACTTCTGCATATGGGTAATCCTCAAAAAATTTCCACAGATGCCAAGGAAGTCGTCGCAGTAAATGGTCGTTGGTTTCAATAATGAAGCGAATTTCTTCAGAGGGTTTTAATTGTGTACGTAACTGCTGGTCTATTTTGCGAAACTTTGTTGAGTTGAGCCATGTATTGATTTTTTTTGACAACAGCTTACACAAGCCATGAATATCAGCCTCTGAAATATTAGTAATAAAATTTTCTTCAATTTCAAAATTATCATCTATTTCGTTATCGAGACGCCAACTCAAGCGTTGATAAAAAGCATAATAAACTGACTGCCAATTTTGGTAGAGTTCTAAAATTTTTGGTGCGGGTGGTAAGCTGGCAGTAAATTTCATCCGGTAGGGGTTGTCTGCTTCTCCAAGCTGAGCCGTCACCGTAGCACAGCCTTCGTGTAGGTTCCCTTGACCTAGGCTTAAAACAACTAACCTACTCATAAGAGTTTGATCAAATAAAGGTCAACTGTAGACGTGACGAATCATTTGCAAGGATGGAGATAATCCGGCGTACAAGCATCTTAACTTTTAGGACGGTTTCCTTTAGCATAGAACAAAAATCTGTATAATGAAGTAAAGATTTTTACATTTTTTGTACTTTACTTTTCATCCTTTTTTGCTCACAATAATAAATCTAATCGATTTTTACTAATCAGTTAGGCACCTTGGTTATTTTAATAAAATTTTCATATAAATATAACATTGTTTTGAAAGCTTATTATAACAATTCATAATTTCTTATATTTGTAGAAAATAGAAACGTTAAGTCTATTGAAAATATTCCTTTGTAGTATACTGAATTTCGACAACATTGATCAAGATTTTTAGGGCGAAACCCCCGCCATTCATAGCTGGAGAATGAGTAAATACTCCCGACGGGCATTTGGAGACGAGCAAGAATGAAAATATTTCTCTTTCATCTGCCTCATCTGCTTGACTCCTTTTTTTAACCTTAAGATTTTAGTAAAACAAAATCAAATGGTCTATGGGAATCCGGTTTTATTTGGTGAATTGACTCGTGGAGGTAGGGAACGCTTAACGCTTAACAGGGAACAGAAACTGTACCTAGCTTCGTCAAAAATCAAATATGAGTCCTATAGCTGTTGTTTCGCTTCCAGAGTGATTAGGCATAAGCTCTTACCCACTGCACTCTTCTGTATCAAGTATTACCCAAAAACACGGCTGCTCCCGGAGGGGGCATCGCAACGAGAGGCGCGCGCTTGCACATGGACAATCGTCCTTGATAATTTACCAGAAATTTAACGGCTCTCTTCAAGGGGAAAATATGCAAGTTATCGCGCAACAGCTTATCATCACTGCTTCAGTTGGAAATTTTCATCAAAATCTTTCAGTGAGGGATACACAATAGGAGGCGTTGCATTAATCGTTAACAACCGCTGCTTATACTCTTCCAAATAAGCTTGGCGACGCTCATCCCCAATGCGACTTGCGCCCCAAACGATGAAAGGTGGCAAAACATCGAAACCCACAAAGCGAAAAATTCCGTGATTAATTGGATAGAGGATGGTACGAATCTCACCATTGATCCCTATTTCGGTGTACATGGTTAATGCACCACCTGTGGTGAGAGACAGCATGGCTTTTTTGCCTTGAAAAACTCCATTGTCATAAAACCTCCCGCCACCATAAATTTTTCCCATTGCAAAGACTCTATCAACCCAACCCTTGAGGATCGCAGGAAGTCCGAACCACCAAAGAGGAAACTGAAAAATCAGCACATCGCACCAGTCAAGTTTTTCCATCTCCGCCTTGATATCTGGGGCAAAGCCATCAACTTCAGTGGCATACATTTCTTCAGTTTGCTGATTGTAGTAGTTTAGTTGTTTATGAGAAGTAAAGTTGCGGCGGTCAGAAATTGGGTTGAACTGCATGGCATAAAGGTCAGAAATGATCACCTCATGTCCTATGGTCTGCAGTACTTCCTTAGCATAGCGAGTCAGTGCACTATTGAAACTGTTGGGTTCTGGGTGAGCGTGAACAATAAAGAATTTCATCTTGACATCCCCTAAACACTTATCCGAGTCTAATATGCTGCTTCTGATACAGATACCAAACTTAGAGCCACGCAATGGTTCGCAGCACCCATTTTGTCATAACGGACACGTTGCTTTGTTAGCGCAACGTGTCCGCAGGAGTTACAATGATACTCCAAAACAGCCGCATCTTTTAGGTTGTGGGCGTCTGAATTGTTTTTGCCGACTGGCTAAATAACAAATCTCTTGACTTTTCTACATCCAGCGCCTGATTTTTGAAGGCTTCTGCCTTTTCGTAAGCACGAATTGTTGCCGGACGCGCCTGAATTGTTTCAAACCAGCGCTTGAGGTGAGGAAAGTTCTCTAAGTTTTGACCTTGGCGCTCATATGGCACAATCCACGGATAGGTGGCAATATCAGCAATCGAATAATCACCAGCGAGAAACTCTCTATCAGCAAGCCGCTTATTTAGGACAGCATACAAGCGTCCCGTCTCATTCACATAACGGTTAATAGCATACTCAATTTTTTCGGGAGCGTATTGGCTGAAGTGGTGGTTCTGTCCCGCCATCGGTCCCAAACCGCCCATTTGCCAAAATAACCATTGCAAGACTTCAACGCGATCGCGCAAATCTGCTGGAATCAACTTCCCAGTTTTTTCTGCCAAATACAGCAATATAGCACCCGACTCAAAGACTGAAATCGGCTCACCTCCAGTTGCTGGTTCATGATCCACAATTGCCGGGATACGATTGTTAGGAGAAATTTTGAGAAACTCAGGCTTAAATTGATCCCCCGCGCCAATGTTGACAGGAACAATTGTGTAAGGTGTTCCGGCTTCTTCAAGGAAGAGTGTGATTTTATGTCCGTTTGGTGTTGTCCAGTAATAAAGTTCAATCATGGGTTTTTTCCTTACGTTTAAATGAACAGTCTTTTAAGAAACAGAGGGAACAGGGAATAGGGAACAGGGAATAGGGAACAGGGAATAGGGAACAGGGAACAGGGAACATTAACTGATAACTGATTGAAAAAGGTGTTTTTTTCGTTCGTAGCTGGTGGTGCGCCGTTATAGTGCGCTTGCTACTGCGGGTCAGTCATTTGAGCGACCATCAATTAATCCAGGCTGTAGTCGAAAGGGATCAACGCCTTCCAAGCAGGCGACATTGATTGCATAAAATTTAGGATCCTTTCGGGTTCTGTGGAAGGGATAGATACCACAAACTTTGCAGAAATAATGCTTTGCTGTTTTTGTGTGGAATTGGTAGAGAGTCAAATACTCTTCACCAGCTACCAAAGTGAATTGTTCCGCTTGAACGCGATGCATAATTGCACCTCTTCTGGAGCATAAAGAGCAATTGCACCTGACAACTCGTTTGAGATTTGTTGTCACTTCAAATTGAACTTTCCCACAATGACATTGCCCGCGATACCTATTCATTGTTTTGCAGAATAACCAGCAGTTATACCAAAATCAATTTTCACATCTTCATCTTTACGACAATTGTCCTAGCTAGAAATGCTCTACCCAAGGTCGTAGTTCAATTTCCCATGTCCAAGCACTCCGGGGCTGATACAAAATGTTGAGATAGCTTTGGGCGATCGCATCAGGATCAAGAGTGCTATCTGGATTATCTGCTGGATCTGGACGTACTGCTGAACGAATTGCCCCATCTATCACAAAATGTGCTACATGGATATTTTTTGGTGCCAATTCTCGCGCTATACTTTGAGCCAGACCCCGTAGCGCAAATTTACCCATTGCAAAAGGAGCAGACTGAGGGTAACCCTTGACACTTGCTGAGGCTCCAGTAAAGAAGATAGCACCGCCTCCTTGATTCAACATCCGTTTAGCAGCAGCTTGGGCAACAAGAAAGCCACCGTAGGCAGTTACATCTAAAGTTTTCGCCACCTCAGTGGGATCTAAATCCACAAAAGGTCCCCGCACTCGGTAGCTGGGATTGTAAACGACAATGTTGGGTGAACCTACTTTACTTTCAACATCAATGAATAACTGATTCACTTCGTCCGGTTTTGAGACATCAGCGGCGAAACTGCTAGCCCCAATCTCAGTACTGAGTTGACTAAGTTTATCAATTTGGCGGGCGGCTAACGCCACAGTTATTCCCTCTTTTGCAAACAGGCGGGCTAAAGATGCACTCAGTCCACTACCTGCTCCGATAATTAAAGCTGTTATTGCCATTGGCTCAATTCCTCCTTAAGGATGAAGCTGGGCTGGAGAAAGCTGAGAATTGTTAGGACGTTGACCAATACGGAGTACCAAAACTGCTGCAATCAAGCACAAAACACCGGAAAGGATAAACGCCTGTAGATAACTGCCCAGCCAAGTTCTCAGTGCGCCTGCTCCCAATGCTGCTGTGGCTGCACCAAGCTGATGTCCTGCAACTATCCAACCGAACATGACGCCGACATTCTCCTTGCCAAACACGTTAGCAGTTAGACGCACCGTAGGTGGTACGGTAGCAATCCAGTCAAGACCGTAGAAGACTGCAAACACAGAAAGTCCGTAGAAAGAGAGGTCGAAACTGAAAGGCAAGAAAATCAAGGACAAACCCCGAAGTCCATAGTACCAGCATAGCAAGTATCGATTATTCCATCGGTCAGACAGCCAACCAGAGAGCGTTGTCCCCACAAAATCAAATAGACCCATCACCGCCAGAAGACCAGCCGCTTTGACTTCAGGTATGCCATGATCAACACAGGCGGGAATGAGGTGAGTACCAATCAGCCCATTTGTACTGGCACCGCAGATGAAAAAACTACCAAATAATAACCAGAAGTCGCGTTGGCGCATTCCCAACCAGAGTAAGCGCAGTGTCGAAGCGATGGAATTAGCTCTGGGCTGTAGCACTTCTGCCGTTTCGCTCTTATCGCCAAACGGACGCAAGCCGACTTGAGAAGGCCGATCGCGCATAAAAATCGCGATCAAAGGAATGACTAGCAGCGCTACACCACTCAGAGTAAGGGTTGCAACTCGCCATCCAAAGTGCTCTACTAACGACGCCAGTATTGGTAGAAACACCAGTTGTCCAGTTGCTGTACTTGCTGTCAGCACACCGAGAACCAAACCCCGCTGTTGGGAAAACCAGCGATTAACCACTACAGCACCTAAGACTAAGGCAATGATCCCGGTACCACTACCGACGATAATGCCCCAAAGCAAGACCAGCTGCCAGGAAGCCGACATCAAGGTAGTTAAGCCAACACCAACAGCAAGGAAAGCAAGTGCAAAAACCATAGTCCGGCTAATGCCTATCCGCTCCATTAGTGTTGCTGCAAAAGGTCCAATCAGTCCGTAGAGTACCAAGTTAATGGAGATTGCCAATGATATCGTTGCTCTTGTCCAGCCGAACTCTTGTTCGAGCGGTACAATCAGTACTCCGGGGGCTGAACGAATTCCAGCAGCCACCAGCAAGGCAATGAAAGTTAAACCAGCAACAAGCCAGCCATAATGGAGCGAACGACGCGCTAGATATGAGGCTAAGGACATGGCTAAAAATTTTTATTTGGTAGATGGGGACTGGGGATTGGGGATTAGGAATTGGAGTAGTGGTATTCAAGCAAAAAATTAAAGCACATTTTTTCGTTCTTCCCTTACACCCTTACACCCCTAGCTTTGGTCAATCAGGTGAGCAGTACCTCGCTACTGGCTGTCTACTCACCGTTTGCTCATGTTTAATCTCTCAATATAGATCGGTAGCGTAGACGGTTGTCATCTCAACCCTCATAAGGATTTCCCAGTCTATCGACAAAAACGTTATGGGCAAATGGTAGACGTCCGGGATCGCGACGTGGTTCTGCTGCATATCCAACTGGTACAAGAACTGCGATCGCAATATCTGAATTGTCCGCAGCAGCAATCACTTCCTTAACTTTCTCTTCAATCCAACCATTCAAAAAGCAAGTGGACAAACCCAGACTTTCTGCTGCTAACACCAAATGAGTCGCAGCAATCATAGCATCTTTGATGGCATACTCGCGCCGTTTGTCTCCAAGTCCAGCTTGATGCTGCGGGATATTGGTTTTAAAGTAGTTTACCGTCTTCTCATTCCATGCACCCGTTTCGAGTCCCTGATTCAAAATCGGTGTTAAGTCTTGTTCTCCAGCAGTCGCATCAGCAGCAAATACAAACGTCACAGGCGCTTCAACGACTTGTTTTTGATTCCAGGCTGCTGCTGCAAGAGCCGCCTTTTGTGCCTCATCTTGCACAAGAACTATCCGCCAATCTTGTATGTTATAGCTACTGGGCGCTGCTACAGTCAGTTCAACGAGTTGCCTAAGTAGTTCCGGGGATATGGGATCTGATTTGAAAGTCTTGATAGAACGACGCTGAATAATGGCGCTGGGTACATCTAGAGGTTTAGTTTGCTCTTTGAGTTCTTGAACCATGAGATTTCTCCGTTAATTTTCAAAAAGATTATAAGGTTGCACCACACCTATTTGTCATTCGTACATTTATAAGAACGACGAATTATTTTGCTCCTACTAAAGAGGGATATTGCTCTTCTACTGTAGGATAGTCGCTGTAACCCTTTTCTCCACCACCATAAAAAGTCGTCGAATCTCCCTCAGTCAGCGGTGCATTGAGAGCAAAACGTCGGGGTAAATCGGGGTTTGATATATATAGTGTGCCAAAAGCAACGAGCTCTGCTTCTTCTTTCGCTAAGACTGCATCGCCTTTTTCGCGAGTGTATGCCCCATTAACGATAAGTGTACCGTGATAGCGATCGCGTATATGACTGGTTGGCACCACTATTGCTCCATGTTGGATATCGCGATCTATCGCCTCAAAAATATGCAGATATGCTAAATCAAACTGATTCAACGCAAGGGCCGCATAACCAAATGTTTCCAGTGGATTGGAGTCTTGCATATCGTTATACCTACCACTCGGAGACAAACGTACCCCAACCCGTTTTGCACCCCACACTCCAATAACTGCTTCGGTTACTTCCAATAGAAGTCGGGCACGATTTTCTATAGAACCGCCATATTTATCTGTACGTTTATTCGTACCATCCCGGAGAAACTGGTCAAGTAAATAACCATTCGCACCGTGAATTTCTACACCATCAAAACCAGCCGCCAGAGCATTTTCTGCCCCTTTACGATATTGTTCGACAATTTCAGGAATCTCCGAGGTTTCCAACGCACGAGGAGTTACATATGGTTTCATACCTTCAAAGGTCAGTACCTCACCTTTAGGTGCGATCGCAGAAGGTGCTAGCGGTAACTCACCATTCGGTTGGAAATCAGGATGTGAAATGCGTCCTACATGCCATAGTTGCAGATAAATTCTTCCTCCATGCTGATGCACTGCATCTGTGACTAACTTCCAACCCTCGACTTGTTCTTGTGAGTGAATTCCTGGTGTATGAGGATACCCTTGACCTTGTGGAGAAACCTGAGTGGCTTCGGCAATAATCAACCCCGCAGAAGCGCGTTGAGTATAGTAGGTGACGTTGAGTTGGTGCGGTACATTACCCTCACCTGCACGCTGACGGGTTAAGGGAGCCATCACTATGCGGTTGGGCAGTTCTAGATCACCTAGTTTGTATGGCGAGAGTAAGTTTATGTTAGTGCTCATAAATTGAATCTCCAAATTCTGTGCTAAATCAAAAGTCATTAGTCATTAGTCATCAGTAAGCAGGCAGATGAAACTGCTCACTGACAACTGGTAACTGACAACTGATAACTGTTAAACAACTGACTGCACAACCCCGCCATCCACCCGCACAGCTGCACCGTTAGTGGCTGAGGCTATCGGACTGGATAGATAAACAACCATTGCTGCAACCTCATCAATTGTTGCAAAGCGTTTGATCAGGGAAGTTGGACGAACATTTTTGAAAAAGTCAGCTTCGACTTCCTCAGAACTAATACCACGGTCTTTTGCCATTTTTGCGACAAAGTCATCAACACCTTCTGAGCGAGTTGGTCCTGCTAGAACAGAGTTGACTGTGACTTGAGTTCCAGCGGCAGATTGTGCTAAACCTCTTGCAATGGCAAGTTGAGCAGTTTTGGTCATACCATAGTGAATCATCTCGACAGGAATTTGAATCGCAGATTCACTGGATATAAAAATAATACGTCCCCAGTCTTGTTCCAACATCTTTGGTAGGTAGTGGCGACTCAAGCGCACTCCACTAAGAACGTTAGCTTCAAAGATGTCCAACCAGTCTTCATCAGTGATATCTGAAAATGGCTTTGGCTCGTAAACACCAAGATTGTTGATTAGGATATCAATGTGAGGAACTTGTTGAAAGACTTCCGAAGCTCCTTCTTTTTTTGCAAGATCACCAACCACACCGGAAACTTTTGCTTCTGGGTTGCTGTGTTGAATTTTGGCGATCGCCTCCTCAACTCGTCCAGAAGATCGTCCAGTAATAATAACTGATGCCCCTTCTTGTGCAAGTCCTTGGGCAATTGCAAAACCAATACCTGCAGTTGAACCACTTACCAGCGCGGATTTACCATGCAATTTCAAGTCCATTGGTTGAACTCCAACAAATGATAGGATTTACGCATTATGCAAGTCTTGTTAAAACTGATTGTCAAAGAGCCAGGACTGACTGTCCTACACCAGTTCAAATCGTCATTTGTAATTGAGTTATTGATTACGAATTGAACTACAGATACTGTGCTAAAGTCTTACTCAACGTTGTCTTTGGCACTGCACCAACTACAGTATCGACTTGCCGTCCACCTTTGAACACTATGAGCGTAGGAATGCTGCGAATTCCGTAATTGCTGGCAATAGTAGGATTTTCATCTGTATTCAGCTTCACTACTTTTACCTGTCCTGTATATTCAGCAGCAATGTCATCTACCACCGGACCTACCATACGACAAGGTCCACACCACGGTGCCCAAAAGTCCACTAACACTGGAACTTCACTGTCAAGAACTTCTTGCTTGAACGTGGCATCTGTCACATTTGCAACGGATGACATAATTTGTTCTCCATTAATTCGTTAATTCGATAATATCGAATAATTAAAATATAGTCAACTTGATGAGATAATACAAGTATGAGATTCTTGTATCACCCAGACCGAAAACATATTTCCTTACCAGCAGTGCTTTACGCTTTGGGCGATCCGGTGCGGCTGGAGATTGTGCGGCGGCTGGCAGTTAAGGAAGAGCAATGCTGTGCTGACTTTGATTTTGCCATTGCCAAATCCACCATGTCTAATCATTTCAAGATTTTACGAGAGTCAGGCGTTATCTTGACTCGCAAAGAGGGAACACAGCACATTAATATGTTGCGCAAAGAAGATTTGGACGCACTTTTTCCAGGGTTGCTGGACGCTGTGTTGCGCTCAGCTAAGCCTTTGTGTGTTGATTCCTCCTCTCAACAAACGGTATCTATGTAAAGTAACTACTTAATTTTAAGATTGTAATATATCGATTGTTGCTGTTACAGGGGAAAGACGGTAGGTGCTGTCTGTGAATCTTGCCAGTCAAGCCTCCAGCTTATCGCCTGTGACAGTTGCATAAGTCCTGATCACGCTGTTATATTATCACCACCCTGTCGATCAATCGTTAATCGCACAACGGATAGCCCCAAAATGATGAGGAACAACACTAACCCAATTGTGCAAGCATAGCTAATTTCCAAATTACTAAACGCTTGTTCATACAAATAGTAAACTATTGTTTTAGAGCTATTGCGTGGTCCACCTTGCGTCATGATGTAGATTTCTTCAAACACCTTGGTGGCAGAAATAGCCGAAATCACAGTAACTAGAGCTATGTATGGTTTCATCAAAGGTACAGTAATATCCCAATGCTTACGGATACCGTCTGAGCCATCAATTGCTGCGGCTTCGTAGATGTCACTGGGGATAGATTGCAACCCAGCTAAATAAATCACCATGTAGTAACCCAACCCTTTCCATACCGTCACAGCCATGACGCTGAATAGTGCAAAATGAGGACTCGTCAGCCAAGGAATTCCTTCTGGGAAAATACCCTTTAGTAATTGATTGAGTAAGCCATTTTCTGCATACAGCCACCTCCAAGCAATCCCCGCGACTACCATTGAAATCACGACTGGTGTATAGTATGCGGCTCTAAACCAGTTCATTCCGCGCAGTTTCTGATTGACTAAAATTGCCAGTGCTAAGGAGGCGATGACTAAGATAGGTACAACACCCACAAGGTATATAAAAGTATTAAATAAAGTTTGCCAAAAAACTGGATCTTTGCGCAAGCGCTGAAAGTTAGCAAAACCTACCCATTGGGGCATCTGAGTTAAATCGTATTCGTAGCGAGTAAAGCTGAGGTAAAACGCTTGTAGTGCAGGCCAAAAGACGGTTAATGCCAAGATAAACAGGGCAGGGAGCAAAAATAAGTAAGGAGTCAGTCGCCGTGTGATGAGAACCCAATCTTTGGCTGTCAATTTATTCATAGGAAGATTTTTTTCGTGCTGTTGAGGCATGAATGTCGAGTTTGGATCAGTGCAAAAGTAAAAAGCAAATTAATGTTTAGAAAATCAAGATTCAATTTTAGTAGGGTGCGTTATACGTTGTTAACGCACCACACAAACTAAGCAGTTGGAATTTCGCATCTACCCCAAAAAATAAGTTCCCAACTCTTTAATTCGCTCCACCCAAGCCTTAACCTCATCAGCCACTTTATGCTTCCATTCGAGTTGGAGTACTTCTCGGGTATAAGAATCATCAAACACTACGTTATCCTTATTCTCAAACACAGGTGCCTGAAATTTCACCTCAGCAGCTTCAGCAAACAAAGTTGCCATCTGGCTAATGCTCAGGTTTTCAGGCGCTGCAAGGTAATGTCCTCCTTTCTCACCTCTTCGCGCTGTAGCAATGTAGCACTGGGCTAAATCTTCAACGTGAACCCATGCTGTCATAAAATCTGGTGGAAATGGTTCATAGCCCCAGTATGGTTTACCCGTGATGAACTGCTGAATTGCAAAATCCCAGAAACCGCCACAGGTAGGTGATGAACCATATACTGATGATGGATACACGATGGAGGCGTTACCTACTTGGCTAATGTATTCCTCTGTCAGTGCATCCTTCATCAAATTTACAGCCGATAATGACTCCCCCCATTCTAAATACTTGGGTTTTGCGAAACCTTTCGGCGGAGGTGTTTCTGTTATTCGTCCTCCCTCAGCAGTCGTCAGAGAAAAATTTCCACTCGTTGTGATGACATGAATATCTGGTGAGAGGGCGCTTGCGCCGTGTAAAGCTGCTTCCAAGGCTATGCGATCTTTCTGAAACTGAGCCTGTTTGGTCGATTCCAGAGGCTTACTCCATGCCACATTAATTATCGTTTTAACATCATACTTGCAAATTGCGGCTTCAACGTCCTCAGCAGAGAATACGACTTCTTTGGAACGGATTATGTCCTTACAAAAGGGCTTGATAGCCTCAGTGTTACTACTCGGACGCACGAGCGCTAAGACACTGAAATCTTGTGTTTGGGAAAACCTTCGGCACAACACTCCACCAATATAGCCAGTTGCACCCAAGAGCAAAATATTTTTAACTGAACGGTTTTTCTCGTCTAGAACGTCTTTTTCTTTTGACATCTGCTCTAAATCTTGTCAAACTTCTATCTTTATTATTTCTCAATACGAATACCAGTACCATAATATAGGAATCCTAAATCATTTATAAAAAATCTTGAGTAGTGTAGGGTGTTCCAAAAATCAAATAAAATTCCTATACCAATTCAGTAATCGGAGTGGTAAGGAGAAAATAGGAGTTTTGGCACTCCCTTTTCAAACATCTACCGATCTAAATTTGTATTCTAGCTTTTGAATTCAGGCACTTTGTATCAACGCTAGCAATAAGGAACAAAATGAAACTCAGCAGGTTTAGGTGACTGTCCGACTGAGTTTAACTTTATGGACGCTATGAACCTTCTTTTGAAAAAACAAGTCGCAATAAAAACTAAAGTCACTTCTTGCAGTTCAAGATGCGAAATTTGAGCTACAAACCTTCAGCTCTTACGACTTCACTTTAACTGGAAGGTGAGACATAAAAGGTCGCTCACAGAATCGGTAGAATACGTAAGCAACAAGTATTGATAATGGAACCCCGATCAGAAACCATTTAACGGCCAACATTGAAGGAGACAAGTGCATACTTAGTAAAATTTGAAATACAAGCCAAACTATAGGAGCATGGATAATATAAAGGCTGTAAGAAAATACTCCCAGTCCAACAATCCGTGGTGATTCTAAGAACCGCACCGCAGGAGGAAGTGGCTTACCATTGATTAAGAAATTGGTACAGTATATGAGAAAACAAGCTGCGCCAAAAGCAATAAAGTAATGGATCACCCATTCCGGCATTTCTTGTATCAAATTAAATCGTATCCACTCTATTAAAAAACCAAAGCAAGTAAAAACAGCAGCAAGTTTATCCCAAGGTAATGATTTTTTCATCCGCACCAACAATGGTTTTTGTGAAAAGTTAATCTCTGCTGCAGCCATTCCCAAAGCAAAAAGACCTAAAAACCAAGGATGAACAGTAGAGGAGAGTTCACCCATCAGATAGTTAAGTGTAATTCCAACAACAAAGGCAATTGTTAGTGTAGGTAATAAGCCCAGACGTCGCCATATTGGTATTAAAAAGATGGCAAACACAAAATAGATTTGCCACTCTACAGCAACAGTCCATGTAGGACCATTTATCTTATTAATATATGAACTGCCGAAATTTTGAAGAAGAAAGAGATAACAAAGTATATCTTTGAAAGAAAATGAAGGAGAGAACAAACCTTTGAGGTTGCTTAATCTTTCTTCATCCCAGCCTAAATTAGCAGTTTGCTCTATCCACAGTATGAATACACCTATTAATGAACATAAGATTAGAGCAGCATAATATGGTGGTAGAATTCGGCGAATCCGTCGCTTAAAGAAACCTAGTAAGCCTCCGGAAAAATATTTTTTATCAGAACGAACTACTGGAAGCATCAAACAGTAGCCCGAAATAACAATAAAAACAACAACAGCAAAAATTCCATATCTGAGGAACTTTGCTATAGGTAACCAAAGCAAGGCTGGTTGTAAAGCCTCTGCAAGGCTGGGTTCCCAACAATGAACGAGAACCACATATAGAGCTGCCAAACCACGTATACCATCTAAGTAAGCCAGACGGAGCCTCTGATTACTAGGCTTTTCAGAATAAGTACTTGAAGACTCGTAAGTGATATTTTGCTGCATTGGTAACGATAAATGATTAAGAGCTAAATATTAAGAATTAGACGCACAAAAATTCTGAACACGAGTTGTTTAATAAACTCATGCTATTAGGAAGGTATTTAACTACCCTTGGAACAAGGTATTCAAACAAAAAGTTTCTGTAAGTTAGTGTCAGAAAATGACTTTTCTAGTTAAAACGACAGTCTTGACATCAAACTCTACCAGTAACGAAACTAAAGCCAAATCAAGAAAATTTCATTTTTCTATTTACATAGAGTAATGCTTTTCCTAATATTAACAAACCTTTGAAGACGAGAAGTCTTTCTTAAGTTAGAAAACAGTTTAGTACAACTCATCATTAATAGAATTCGGAAATCCAATTTATGCCAAAACAAGATAATGAATTGTCTTTTAAGCCAATTCTAAATCCGTTTTATGGTGAGATGTACTTAGAAATATTACTTGTGCGATGGTAGGTGACAACCAAAATATATAAGTATTAACTACTTATATTGATATTTGCTTTAGGAGAAAACTAGATTTTTTGCTACCAATAGTAAATGAGTCGCGAAAGCTAACTAAGCCATATCTGAAACTAGTTACATTCTGTCTAAAGCATCAAACACTGTGGAATGAAGTCATCACAAAGACTTTCTTTCACATTTTTCAATTTTGCTCTACAGGCGTCCAAATTTAGGTTGTGAACATAATCTTGTTGAACTAACCGTAAAGCACGCGTCCCTTGATGCATGCACCTGACTGTATTAGGACACAAAGAATTTAGAGCAATGAGAAAAAATGACGTTGTTCACGAACAATTTAGTATTGCTGTATCTAAACAAACTCTTGTATTGAACAAAGGACAGTTGTTTACACATTCACACCTATATGTAGCGTGAAATTGTGATATTTCATCATCAAGCGAAGCTTCGCATATCTGGAGCATTCGCAACTAAAAATTGTTACGAACTTATGCAGTTCTGTACTAAGTTGTATATTATGAAAGCTCTTTATCTTGCAAGGCTGTGTAGAGTAGAAGTCACGCCTCTAACCTTGACCAAGAAAGCCTTTGAAATCTATAAAATTCAGGGGGGAGTTACACCACCAGGAACCCTGACGGCATGAACTCTTGGAACTACTAGCTCATACCCTACAAAAACTGTTCCTTTTAGCAGTGGTTGCTGGATGTGAGTCAGAAGGATTTCACGAAGAAAATCTAGCTTAAACATAACAAATGACCTCTGAGCTTCCATCGTACAGTTCGCTCGTCACTGCACATACTGTAGTAAATGCACAGCTGCTCTCTACATTAGACTTATAGCAAAAATATTGATTTTATTTTTATAACTACACATAAATGATTGTAAAAAACGTTCCTCTACTGTTGCCGTTAATAAGCTATTTCCTTAATTCCTCTTGTGAAGGACTAGAAAAAGGTGATAGAAACAAGTAGACAATGGTACATATTAACAACCTATATGTAGTTATTTGTGTATACTTTGAACATAGCCAAAGATACTTAGTTTTGCTAAGAGATTAATGTTTCTATAGTCAAGTAAACCATAACATCTATGACAATACAAATCGTCATGTTGTGCCCACTCTTTAATAGATATTTACGGAAAGAAAGATAATCTTTACAAAATCTTGATTTAAAGAAAAAGCTTCTTATATGTGAACATATTTTCTTCTATAGCAGGGAACAGGGAACGCTTAACAGACTTGAAAGTCTCTTGGTGAGCGTGTTTTCTCATTATTTCGTGTCCTAATCTACCTGGCGACTGCTATATTTTTACTGGGGAGCCACCTCGGGCAACAAGGCAACCCAAAGAAAGTAGACGGTTGGGAGTGTCAACTCCCAGCAACCGCGATATCGCCACTACTTTTTTCCTGTGCAAAAATTCCTCAAAGTGATCTCCTTCAACCGCAAACGTACGACGGTTGGGGAGAACAATTTGTTTGTGGTGCTAGGATCTCAGCACTTAGAATAGCCCTGCTGACTCATAAAGCCGTTTGAGCATTGCCATAATTTTGTTACCATATTCCAAATCGGCAGACCAACGTCCCGAGAGTTGTTCGATTGATGGAGCAATACCGCGAGTCACAAAGCGAAATCTCGGATCTTCGAGTTCTTGCACCAGTGGTTCCAAACTGGCGTAAGCTTTCAAGTGTTGGATGTGCGCCCGAACACCAAGTCTGGCACTTTCAAAGGACGCTGCGTTAGGGGCACCACCAATAGCCCCTAAACCTGCAAAGTTATTTTGTTCTGATTTGACATCGTCACCAAAGTGTAAAAATCCAGTTTCTAGGCACATTTGGCAGAAAGCAATGTCATGACTCACTCCTTCTATTGTCGCTTCTTCCCGATAGAGTTTGGGCAAGTCGGGAAACTGCACGATCGCATTTTCATTATTGTTTCTCAAAAATAACTGCAACTGCACTTCTGATGCATGACCATATGACATAATCTGATCAATTTGACCAAGAGGAATTTGCGTGATCGAGCGTAAATTCAGAGTTTGACTTGTACTATCCCATACGACAGAAAGATGAAAGTCGCGCAGTTCAACGGCTTTGAGGAAAACAACTCGGCGATAAGTCACGCGGCGGACATTAGGCGCTTTGGATAAATCAATCCGCAAGCGATCCGCCAAGTCAATGGGGATATAGGCATTACCGTTAATGAGTATCCCTTTCTCTGGATAAAGTTGTCCGTTAATATTGATACTAAATACTGGATATGTTGAGTCTGTTTCCACAGCTGAACCAGGATCAATAGTACGACTCCAAGATGCAACTCCATCGGCAATTCCTAAGGCAAAGTCGCGGCGGCGAGTTTGTAGCAAGGCGCGATCATCTGGGCTAGTAAGAAAGCCAACTTGCATCAACAAAGAACCAACTGATGTCTGACGACAAAACGCCAAACGCCCCAAACCTGTTGCTGAGTCTGGCTTGACTCCCCGATTTGGTAACTGAGGAACACGACGCAACAGTGCCACCAGTAGCAGTTCGGCATGATTTCTGCGTTCATCATTGTTAGCAATGTAGAATATGCTTGCCCCACGTACAGAAGGATTGCTCGCAGCATCAGCATGAATTTCTAGGGCAACATCTTTTTGACGAGCACGAGAATTTATCCAAGCGATAGTTTGTTGGGCGCTCAAGTCATCTGGAACTGCCAAAACTTCAAAATTACGCGCTCTGAGTTCGGTGATGATCAAATCCCGCAGCAGAATCATTTCCTTGGCTTCGGTTGTTCCACCGGCAATTGAGCCTGGATCTATTCCTCCTGCTTCTTTGCCTCCGTGAGCTGCTGAAAGAAAAATGCGTCCCATTTTCAGTATTTCCTGTTATACAATTAACAATTAGCGATTCTGGAGCCTGATTCTTGGATTGGCATCAAGAATATAATATTCATCAGAACCGTTAGTCTATAGTCAATAGTCAATGATCAATCATTTGTAACTCTTGACTATTGACTCCTAATTTAGTATGCACATCCCCCGCCTGCATCCGGACACAATTGAAGAAGTTAAACAACGAGCTGACATTATTGATGTCATCTCAGAACACGTCGTCTTACGCAAGCGCGGAAAAGATTACGTAGGTTTGTGTCCCTTTCACTCAGAAAAAAGTCCCAGTTTCACTGCTAGCCAGACTAAGCAGATGTACTACTGCTTTGGCTGTCAAGCTGGTGGCAATGCTATGAAGTTTCTCATGGATTTGGAGAAGCGCTCTTTTGCTGAAGTGGTATTAGATTTGGCGCGGCGTTATCAAGTCTCAGTGAAAACGCTAGAACCGGAACAGAGGCAAGAGTTGCAGCGTCAGTTGTCTTTGCGCGAACAACTATACGAAGTTCTCGCTACGGCGGCACAGTTTTATCAACACGCTCTCAGGTACGGTGGACAGAAGCGTCCTTCGGAGGTTCCCCTAGTTGAAGCGACTTCGGGAGAGAAAGCATTGCAATATTTGCAATCAGTGCGCCAACTGAAGGAAGAAACAATACAGCAGTTCGGAATCGGATATGCGCCCGCAGGTTGGGAAACACTCTACCGCTATTTAGTTGAGGACAAACGCTACCCAGTACAACTGGTGGAAAAAGCTGGTTTGATTAAACCACGTAAAGAAGCCAGTGGTTATTATGACGTGTTCCGCGATCGCATCATCATTCCCATCCACGATGTTCTCGGACGTGTCATTGGCTTTGGTGGCAGAAGTTTAGGTGATGAACAACCCAAATATTTGAATTCACCGGAAACAGAAGTTTTTATTAAGGGGAAAACTTTATTCGCCTTAGACAAGGCAAAAGCAGGGATTTCTCAGCAGGATCAAGCGGTGGTGGTGGAGGGATATTTTGATGCGATCGCTCTCCACGCAGCTGGGATAAATAATGCGATCGCCTCCCTTGGCACTGCTCTTAGCATAGAACAAGTACGGCAAGTCTTACGCTACACCGACTCCAAACAGTTAGTCCTTAACTTTGATGCTGATAAAGCTGGGACAAACGCCACAGAAAGAGCAATTGGAGAAATTGCCGAACTCGCATATAAAGGTGAAGTTCAGCTTAAGATTCTTAATTTACCCGATGGCAAAGACGCTGACGAATACTTGCAAGGACGTGAACCGGAAGATTATAGACAATTATTAGCAAATGCTCCTCTTTGGTTAGATTGGCAAATTCAGCAAATGACAAAAGAGCGTGACTTGAAACAGGCTGCTGATTTCCAACAAGTGTCTGGGCAGATGGTGAAGTTATTGAAAAATATAGCTAACAGTGATACACGTAACTATTACATTTCCCACTGCGCTGAAATCCTCAGTTTAGGAGATACCAGACTGATATCCCTAAGAGTAGAAAATCTTCTGACACAAATTGCTCCTACTAGGGCATTTCGTAAGCCAACACCAGTTATCAAACAGCAACCTGTAGAAACAGAGCAAAGTCTCGACAAGAGTGAAAGTAGTTTATTACCAATAGCAGAGGCTTTATTGTTGCAAATTTACTTGCACTATCCAGTATATCGTGGGGCTATAGTTGATGTTTTAGACGAGCGAGATTTGCAATTTAGTCTTTCTCATCACCGCTTTTTATGGCGGCAAATTTTAGAGATTTCCTCTGGGATTGACGATGATTTGATATCAATGGTGCAAGATAGATGTCTAGAGTTTCCAGAAGAAATGAGTTTGGTATCTCACTTATTTCATTTAAATGAGAAAACACAAAAAGAAATTATTTCACGTCATGATAAGTTGATTCAAGCAGCCACTGCTTGCATTGAACTGGTGCTGCGTGAAAAGCGCTATCGTCATTTGTGTCAACTCTTTGAGCAAATCGATCCAGAAGCTGAGCCGGAAAAATGGGAATCTTATTGTAAGGTTTTCTGCCAAGAAAAACAGCAACTTCAGGAATTAGAGCGTCAGCGGCAATTTTCCCTTGCTGAATTGCTGTAACACAACTTTCAAAGGGGGTTCCCAAGGACAGTTGCGTAAGCGCAAGCGCACGCCAAGGGCGTTCGCGTAAGCGTGTCCCTTTGGGACTTACGCGTAGCGTCTCCGTCAGGAGAGGAGGGTTTCCCTGCGGGGCAAACTGTCCGTATCGCCTGCAAACATTGTCTGTATTTGCGGATCAATTCTACTGCGGCGGCAAAATGCTTGACTCTATCTACAATCCAAGTTCATCTTCTTTGTGTGCATAAGTTGATTTCACTGACATTTATATAAGATGTAGTTGCTAGGCTTATGTCCGAACAAGGTAATAACCCCGACTTTATTGAAGTGATTTATGCTACTATGACGATCTGCACACAATTAAAATTTTGTCAAAGTATATGAAAACAATCCTAATTTTGGCAGCAACTCCCCAGGGATTGCGCTTGGATAAGGAAATTCGCTTAATTGAAGAATGTATCCGAGGTGCAGTGAGGCGAGATTCGTTTAAGATTATTACTAAGACTGCTGTTCAACCACAAGATATTCGCCGTGCGATCGCCGAAGAAAAACCCCAAATTGTCCATTTCTGTGGACACGGCTTAGAGGATGGTAGTTTGCTATTAGAAGACGATAGGGGACAGAACAAGGCTGTTCCACCACAGGGCTTGGCATCACTTTTCAAGTTACACGCGGATTATGTAGACTGTGTGCTGTTAAATGCTTGTAACTCTGTCAAATCTGCTGAGGCAATTAGTGAATATATTAATTATGTCATTGGGATGAACCGGGAGATTCAAGATAATTCTGCAATTAAGTTTTCTCAAGGTTTTTACGATGGATTAGGTTACGAAACCTCAGGAAACCAAAATGTGTTTCAAAGGGCTTTTGAAGAAGGTTTTGTGGCTATTCAAATGGAAAATCTTTTCCAAGCCGAGATTCCAGTTATTAAAACAAACATAAATCTAGATAAACCACATAAACCAATGGATATCTCATTATTAGTTAAATTTTTAGCGCCCTGTTTGCCATTTCTACTAAATGTGGGCAATAAGGCTGTGGAAGGTGCATCTGGAAAGCTTGGTGAGGATGTTTGGCGAAAAGCGACTGTTGTTTGGGGTAAGCTGCAACCAAAGGTGGAAACAAAGCCGATGGCAAAAGGGGCAGCACAAGAGTTAGCTAACTCTCCCACTGATGCGGATGCTTTGGATACACTTCAAAAGCAACTCAAGAAGCTGCTTGATGAAGATAAAGTCTTGAGTACTGAGATAACTCGCTTAATGCAGTCAGATGAGGAAGTTATTTCCAAGGCTGTCAATACTTTTAATCAGACGATATCCGGTAATGACAATGTGGTACAGAACGTAACTGGTAATAACAGTAAGTCGATTGGAAGAGTAGGTGGAAATGCAACTATCAATTAGTTAAAGGAAAAATTTGTGTTTATGCCTGACTAAATCAAACAAATTACAACTATGCAAACACAAAAAATTTCAGGTAATGAGAATGTTGTCCAAAACGCCAAAGGTGACAATAATATCGTAGTTGGCAGAGTAGAGGGCAGCCTAACTATCAATTATCGTCACGCGATTGGTAAACATTTTCAAGCACCTCCACTGCCAACTTATTACGTAGATAGACCAGAGTACACCAAAGACCTGAAGAATCGCCTACTTGCAGAATTACCAGATACTCGTAGTTTGGTAGTTAGTGCTATTCATGGCTTAGGTTCTGTAGGTAAATCGACCCTAGCAACTGCTTTGGCACATGATCTTGATGTGCAAACACACTATAGTGACGGTATTCTTTGGGCAACTTTAGGTCAGCAACCGGATGTCCTCTCCCTACTAAGCGGTTGGGTGCAGGCTTTGGGTGACTATGACTTTAAACCAACCAGTATAAAAGCTGCTACCACTCATCTACGTACTCTGCTACATGATAAAGCAATATTGTTAGTAGTAGATGATGCTTGGGAACCAGAACATGCTCAGGCATTTAGCGTTGGAGGCTCTCGTTGTCAAGTACTAGTCACAACTCGTGAAGGTGCGATCGCGGATGCATTAGGAGCCAGCACCTATAGTTTAGATGTGATGAAGCCAGAGCAGGCTATGGAATTGCTGACAAACAAGCTAGGGCGTGACCTAAAAGATGCAGAACGTCAGCCTGCAGCCGATTTAGCTAAAGCCGTTGGCTATCTACCTCTGGCGTTGGAACTGGCTGTGGCTCAGGTTGTCAGCAATGTATCCTGGGCAACTCTGTTAAAAGATATTCAAGGGGAAATTGCTCGGTTAAAAACATTTGACAGACCGGGATCTACAGGAAGTAGTGATGAAGCTTCTTTAAAAAAGCTCAGTTTAACTGCATCATTCAACTTGAGCATACAGCGTTTGGAAGAACCTGATCGCGAGAATTTTACATGGCTGGGGGTGTTACCTGAAGATGCAACGATTACTGACAAAATGGTGGTAACACTTTGGGATCTGGATGATGCGCGCGAGGCTTCTGATATTTTGGAAGATTTACGAAGTAAAGCGCTGCTATTGCCTGGTGTGACTCTCGGTGACGAAACCCGCACATATCGTTTACACGACTTACTGCATGACTTAGCACGTAATTTGTTAACTGCTCCTACAAAACCAAAACGTCGTGGAGATTTGCCTGGATTGGGTTTGAAGTTGGTTGATGTTCATAATATATTTTTGGAGCGATATAAAGAAAAAACCAAAAATGGGCAATGGCACACCTTACCTGATGACGGTTATATCCATCAGCGTCTTACTTGGCATTTTGAAAAGGCTTTAAAAACAGAAGAAATTCACTTATTGTTGCAGGAGGAAACAGAGACAGGAAGGAATGGGTGGTTTGAAGCGTGCGATCGCTTGGGACAAACTGCCAATTTTGTGATAGATATAGCTCGTGCTTGGAAATTGGCAGAGAAGATGTTTGAAGAAAAGCCAACGCAGTCAATTGCATTACAGTGTCGCTATGCTCTGATTACAACTTCTCTAAACAGTTTGGCAAAGAATATCCCTGGTTCTTTAATAGCAGCACTAGTAAAGCAAAAATTGTGGAGTCAAGCACAAGGATTAGCATATGTCCAACAAACAAAAGAATCCAATCAACGAGCAGAAGCGTTGAGCGCGTTAGCTCCTTACCTATCAGAATCTCTACTTTCCATTGCCCTCGAAGCCGCCCTTGGTATTCAATCTGACTCTTACCGTGCTTCAGCCCTAAGTGGACTTGCGCCACACCTATCAGAGGTACTACTAGAGAAAGCTCTCGAAGTTGCACTTAGTATTAAAGATGACGATGACCGTGCTAAAGCCCTGACTGGACTTGCGCCACACCTATCAGAGGTACTACTAGAGAAAGCTCTCGAAGTTGTACTTAGTATTAAATATTACAAACATCGCACTAAAGCTTTGACTGGACTTGCGCCACACCTATCAGAGGTACTAAAGGCAGAGGTACTAGAGAAAGCTCTCGAAGTTATACTTAGTATTAAAGATGACTATAACCGTGCTGATGCCCTGACTGGACTTGCGCCACACCTATCAGAGGTACTAAAGGCAGAGGTACTAGAGAAAGCTCTCGAAGTTGCACTTAGTATTAAAGATGACTATGACCGTGCTGATGCCCTGACTGGACTTGCGCCACACCTATCAAAGGCACTATTAGAGAAAGCCCTCGAAGCTACACTTAGTATTAAAGATGACTATGACCGTGCTGATGCCCTGACTGGACTTGCGCCACACCTATCAGAGGCACTAAAGGCAGAGGTACTAGAGAAAGCTCTCGAAGTTGCACTTAGTATTAAAGATGACTATGACCGTGCTGATGCCCTGACTGGACTTGCGCCACACCTATCAAAGGCACTATTAGAGAAAGCCCTCGAAGCTGCATTTAGTATTAAAAATGACTATTACCGTGCTGAAGCCCTGACTGGACTTGCGCCACACCTATCAGAGGTACTAAAGGCAG
>NZ_JCACKO010000038.1:0-20475 GCF_059505445.1 Brasilonema angustatum
GGAGCCAATACAGCAAGCGCGTAGCGTGGCACTTTGTGCCATAGTCCTTGTTTCCAACGCCAGATGCTCTACTTGGGGAGACCCCAAGACCGCACTGGCTCCTCACTTGGTACTTGGCGTTGATTTTCGGTACAAGCCCCGTCCATCTTTGACGGAATTAATCCAAAATCGTAAATTTAAAAATCTAGGCTTCGTTTCGCTCCACTCCAAGCAGAGCACTTTTAGGGTGGAGTTAATCCAAAATCCGTCTTGAAAAGCTTTGATCGGAGGAAACCTCCGCTCAAACTTTTCGCAAAATCCTAAATCCAAAATTGATTGACTTACAAATATTTTATTTTTTCTACGAATATGCTAACTTTTAAACGTAAAAATATAACCTGGACAATACTCAGCTTACTAGGATTTGTGTATTTCTGTACCATGTCTAATATGGCAATAAATCCTTTCTGGAGAAGCGAGATGACTTTGATCTCACTACAAGCGGTTGCACTGATATCTGTGACTTATTTTCGTTTGACTCGTCGGTGATAACATTCCCTTTTATAGAATTCCTCCGCAGATTTTTGCGAAGCTTCGTACAGTTTATGTTGAGCGTTTGGGCGTTAAGCGTTAAGCGTTCGGGTGTTAAGCGTTTCCTAATTCAACGAGTTCGTTCATAAACCAAACCGGATTCCCATAGTCAAAGTGTTAAGGGAATTCAATTAGAAATTCAAAACGAAAAATGTTTATCCATAACAGATACACAACTATACCCTGATTTACTCATAATTTAAGAAAAATTAACAATTATGACAATCAGTCAAAGGTTTGGATTTCGCCTACGCTCAAATTAGAGACGCTTTTAGAGAGGCGTTAAAATTTACTAGCAAATCCAAAAACTTTCCATGCAAATTGTCTCAAAAACTAACCTTTCCCCAGAAGCAGCCTCGACGACAGAGAAAATCACTTTAGATGTCGCAGGTATGAAGTGTGCTGGTTGTGTAAGGGCAGTAGAACGTCATCTGACTCAGTATCCTGGAGTCAAAAGTGCCTGTGTGAACCTAGCGACAGAAGTAGCAGTTGTAGAATTGGAAGCTGGTGCGGTAGATGCGGATGCACTAGCTAAGCAATTGACAACAGCTGGGTTCCCAACTCAACCTCGAAAACTTGGTGGAAAAGTAGCAGGTGAGACACAATTAATACAAGATCCAGTCCAACGACAGCGGCAAGAAATGCAAGCTGTCAGACAGCAATTCGTTATTGCTGTTGTTCTGCTAGTTTTCTCATTTATTGGTCATTTTGGAAGCATTAGCGGTCACGTGATACCAGTGTTGCATAACATCTGGTTCCACTGTGGATTAGCAACGATAGCACTTTTGTTTCCTGGTCGTCCAATTTTAGTGGATGGCTGGGTGGGTTTACGGCACAATGCGCCGAACATGAACACGTTGGTGGGATTGGGAACGCTTACAGCTTATACCGCTAGTTTGGTTGCCCTGCTATTTCCCCAACTTGGTTGGGAGTGCTTCTTTGATGAACCAGTGATGATGTTGGGCTTTATCTTGCTCGGACGGACACTAGAAAAACGAGCTAGAACTCGCGCTGCAGCTGCATTTAAGGAATTACTTGCGCTTCAACCACAAATGGCGCGATTAATTGCCAAGCCTAAGACGACTGAAGCGACTTCCTCATTATCTTCTAATGCAGGACTGGTAGAAATTCCAGCTGAGTTGGTGCGTGTTGGTGAATGGTTACAGGTTTTGCCAGGAGAGAAAATCCCAGTTGATGGTGAGGTTGTGGATGGACAAACAACAGTCGATGAGTCCATGCTGACTGGAGAAGCAGTTCCAGTGACAAAGCAACCAGGAGATTTGGTGACAGCAGGGACACTTAATCAATCAGGGGCGATCGCAGTTCAAGCAACTCGTGTTGGAAGTGATACAACTGTGGCCCAAATCGTTGCCTTAGTGGAAGCCGCACAAACCCGCAAAGCACCTGTACAAAAATTAGCAGATACAGTAGCTGGATACTTCACCTACGGTGTGTTGACAGCATCTTTGTTGACATTTGTTTTCTGGTACTTTTTTGGAACCCACATCTGGCATCACGCCGTTATGGCGTATGCCATGCAAATCTCTGACCACTCCTTATTCAGCACATCTCATACCCCACACCTGACAATTTACACACCAGTTCTAGTGAGTTTAAAGCTAGCAATTGCCGTTATGGTAGTCGCTTGTCCCTGTGCTTTGGGACTTGCCACGCCAACAGCAATTCTAGTAGGAACAGCTATCGGTGCGGAACGGGGTTTATTAATCAAAGGCGGTGACATTTTAGAAAAAGTTCACCAGTTAGACACGGTAGTGTTTGATAAAACTGGTACCCTTACCACAGGTCGTGCCGTAGTAACAGATTGCCTACCTTGTCAAGTAGAGGAAGAAAAAGCTTTTCGTACCCCTGTTGCTCTTCTTCAACTAGCTGCAGCGGTAGAAAGCGGTACTATTCATCCTTTAGCAACAGCAATTCAACAAGAAGCGCAACGGCAAGAGTTATCTATTCCAGATGCTGCAGACTTTCACACAGAACCAGGACTTGGGGTTTCTGCTGTAGTAGAAAGTACTTTGGTGCTTTTAGGGAACTGCGACTGGTTGCAATGGCACGGTATTTCTATGAGTGAAACTGCCCAAAAACAGGCTCAAGAGTTAGCTACAGATGGAAAAACAATAGTTTTTGTGGCAGTTGGAGATACAGTAGCCGGACTCATTGCTGTTCAAGATACCCTAAGACCAGATGCCAAAGCTACAATAGACAAGTTACGCCAAATGGGTTTACGGGTTATGCTGCTCAGTGGAGATACGCAAGACGCAGCACATGCGACAGCAAAACAACTGGGACTCGCTACCGCTGATGTTATGGCTGGCGTTCCCCCTGCGAAGAAAGCTGCTGCCATACAAGAATTACAATTACAAGAAACAAAGGGAACGACTCGGCACTCTATTGTCGCTATGGTGGGAGATGGCATTAATGATGCTCCAGCTTTATCTCAAGCTGATGTGGGCATTGCTTTACACTCTGGTACTGATGTCGCAATGGAAACAGCAGAAATTGTCTTGATGAGGGATAACTTAAGTGATGTCGTAGCATCCATACTACTGAGCCGTGCAACTTTGAGCAAAATCCGTCAGAATTTATTTTGGGCTTTTGCGTATAACACTCTTGGCATTCCTTTAGCCGCTGGTGTTTTATTGCCAAGTTTCGGTTTTGTCTTAAACCCATCGGGTGCAGCTGCACTTATGGCTTTTAGCTCTGTTAGTGTGGTCACTAATTCTCTTTTATTACGACGTTTTGCTTATCGCTCTTAGTTTTCTCCTTTCGAGGTATTATTTGTGAACACAAGTATTTGATTTTGCCACTCTCAAGTTGAACTACGTTGATAGATTGTTGTTTCGAGATGCACAAAACTTGTTAAAACTGCTACAACATCTATAGTAGTTAAAAGAGTAGAACAATCTGTTCTACTCTTGTGCACAATCAAGCAATTTAAATGCCTATCACATAATAACCATAAACTTTTACAAAAAAAATGGCAGCAAACAATACTAAAGAAATTTTGATTAATCACAGTTCAACTCATACATTGAGCAACGATGTGTCAATGGCAGCACAAACAAATGAAACCCATCTACTGATAGTAGAGCATGATCAAGAACGCAGAGAGTTCATTCTTGATCGCCCTGTTTACTCCATTGGTAGAGATTCCGACTGCGATATCTGTTTAGTAAACTCACTATTTGTCTCGCGCCGTCATGCCACCCTCATTAGGGTACCGCGCGATGATAAGAAGCATAGCTATTATTATCGAATTGTTGATGGTGATGCTAAAGGCAAACCGAGTTCCAATGGTCTGATGATTAACGGGCGAAAAGTACTAGACGGTCTGATGGTTAACGGGCGGAAAATACCAGCTCATGACCTGAAAAATGAGGATGAAATCGTTTTTGGTGCTCAAGTACGTGCCATTTATTACCTATTGCGAAATAGTATGCCCACAGGAGGAGAAATAGATACCAGTGAATATGACATTACACTAATAGACCCGAGAATGACCGATGATATTGAGGACTGAAAGCATATTCATTCTCAAAAAAGCTGTTATCCATAAAGAATGTACTTTTATTCATCAGGGGCAGTAAACACTCAAAAGTCCAGAAGAACTCAAGAGTGTTGATCTTTGAGTCTTGAGTGCGTTAACGCCAAAACATGTATTAGGATTTTCGTCAAAGAGTAATTACGCCAGTTGACGGTAATTTGCACACACTCACTCAGCCACAAAGGCTGTGCTACAAAGCACGGATGATGCATTCTGTCTTGGGATGGGCAGATACCCCTGTGCGGCTATTTCCTATATCTTATGCCTACGGCACTTGGCTTGGGCAAACGCCCAATTCGTGGGCTTTGTGCTTACGCTCACGAATCGGGCGCTAGTCGCGAGAAACGTCGGCAGGGCGCGCTGCGTCACGGCAAAGCAGTGCGTCTCGAAGAGCGGATTATCATGCATGCACGACAGTCGCTTACCTTCTGGCACTCTCTGTGCATAGCGCTGGCTGTTTTTGACGAACATAAAGCGCTACTAGCCTGCTATGCTCTCAATAAGATGCCAATAGCGACAATGTTCAATAGACTGCTTAACATATTCAAATATTTGTCGGCAGTGATTATCTCTTTGAAGTGGTAGTTCCTCGTTTTTAATCACAATACTCATCCGGGTTTCTGTGTCATTAGGTCTGGTTTTATCAATCAATATTTCCACGGTTACTAACTTGGAAATGGGTACAGAACCAAGAATTTCCCGTGCCAGAATGTAATCAGATGTATAATATTGAACATCCAAATGACAATCTTGCAGAAGTTCTACAAGTGAAGCTTGAAGTTGGTCAGTAGGAACAGAAAGAATAAATGAACAGGTATAGCGAGCCATAATAGCCCCACGCCTTGCAACAATCCGTCCATCCTATAATATCGAACCATCTAAGTCATTATAGATTCATTAAAGAATCAAAGTTTTGAGTTCGCACAAACGCAACACACGGCAGACAAACAAATTTCTGACTTCATACTGCAGTAGCGAAACCAAAAGTTTGATAAAAACTTTAAAATAACGATTCGGGGGAGAATGATCATGAAAATAGCAATTGCTGGAGCAACAGGATTTGTAGGTAGTCGTTTGATAGAACGACTACGCCAAGAGGGTATACAAGTGGTTGTGTTAACTCGTAACACAACCTATGCCCAAAAGGTTTTTCCATCTACAGCTTTTCCAAATGTAGAAATTGTTGCCTACACACCGAATAAATCCGGTTCTTGGCAAAGTGCCATTTCTAGCTGTGATGGTGTCGTGAATTTAGCAGGTGAACCCATTGGCGAAGGACGTTGGACACCTGAACGGAAACAGGAAATTTTAAACAGCCGCAAGTTCGTTACGCAAAACATTGTGGACGCAATAATCAACGCTAACCCTAAGCCCAGTGTATTAGTTAATGCTTCGGCTATTGGCTACTACGGCACGAGTGAAACGGCTACTTATGATGAAACCAGCTCAGCAGGTAACGATTTTCTTGCCCAAGTCTGCCAAGCTTGGGAAGCAGAAGCGAATAAGGTCAAAAATGCTGGAGTACGACTCGTGATTCTGCGATTCGGTATTGTTCTCGGTCTGGGTGGTGCCTTGGGTAAAATGATTACACCATTCAAACTTTTTGCTGGTGGTCCTATAGGCAGTGGTCGGCAATGGTTTTCCTGGATTCACGTAGATGATATTGTTAACTTGATTTTGCAAGCTTTAATGAAACCAGAAATACAAGGAGTCTATAATGCTACTGCCCCACATCCTGTGCGAATGGCTCAACTGAGCCAAGCGATGGGAAAAGTCATGAATCGTCCTTCCTGGTTACCTGTTCCGGCTTTTGCTATCGAGGCTCTTTTAGGGGACGGGGCAATGGTCGTTTTGGAAGGTCAACAAGTCCTTCCCAACCGGACTTTGGAAAGTGGCTTTGAGTATAAGTATCCTAATTTGGAACCAGCACTGGCACAAATTTTGAAATAAAAAATTAGAGATTTGACGCTGGTATCGACACTGTAAAGACAAATGAAGTGGGGTGCGTAATCAAAAGCGTTTACTCACCCCACTGAAAAAAAATTACCCATTGTCGGTTTTTATGAATTTTTGGGAAACCCAGTTGATAATGCCACTGATGATGGCACCAGCCATAAGGATGCCAATAGCAGGGTTAAATACAGGTTGCCAAAGGCTGTGCCACAAATCTAACCCCAGTGGAAATCCAACTGTTTTACCAATAACTGCAACTGCAAACCACCCAAAAGCAAACAAGACTAAAAATACATCTGCCACTAAAACCAAGTTTAGCCAGTTTAAAAATTTATCTTTCATATTCATGAGTTATTAATCATCAGTCAATAGTCTAAAACTATTGACTGATAATTTGGACTGTTCAGCAGTTATTCCTCTGGAAAAAGCCAGCTGTTGACTTTTGCCAAACTTTGCCAGTCTGGTTTTCTGCCCAAACCGTCTTCAATACTTTTTTTGATTTCCTCTCGCCAGTCTGGGTTGACAAAAATCAACTGTTGTGCAAAGTCTACATGTTGTCGCAAACCTTTTTGACCTGTTTCCAGCATTGCAACCGCAAGATTCACCCGTGCTTGTGGGTCTTGTGGATTAAGCTTGACAGCTTTTTGTGCAGCTTTATAAGCAAGATTTGGGTTGTCATCCAATAGATACAACCACGCCAAACAAGTCCAAGCAGCACTACTTTTGGGAGTGCGATCGCAAACTTCTTTAAAAACAGGGATTAAATCCGCTACTGGTTCTCCTGCTTTATAACGTTCTAAACCAGTATCAAAGAGAGATTCAATTGTATTAGTCATTACTCATTTGTCATTTGTCATTAGTTAGCCTGCGGTATACACAACGGGAGCCACTACGTTGCAGAGCCAGCACCGTGGGGAGGTTCCCTTCACCCTTGGCGACGCCCACCAGAAGGCGCACCCGTTGGGTAGCATGTGGCATTTTCCCGACTTAGGCGACTACCGAACCAGTCGCCGCCCTGTTGGTTTCCAACTGAGCTGCGCTGGCTCACAAATGAGTATATTACACTCCAAATGATTTCCCGCAACCACAAGTTTGAGCGGCGTTGGGGTTAGTGAATTGAAAACCGCCCCCAATCATAGAGTTGCTGTAATCTAGCATCAAACCATAGAGATATAATAAACTTTTGCGATCGCAAACAATTTTGAAGCCATCATAATCAAAAACTTCATCTTGAGGTGTAATCTTGCTGGCGTCTTCAAAATCCATCATGTAAGACATTCCAGAGCAGCCACCTTGACGCACCCCAACCCGTAAGCATAAGTCTTGACCTTGCTTATCTCGCAAGAATTTCACCTGCCCCAATGCTGCTTCGCTCAACTGAATTCCCCGTTGTAAAGACTGAGTTGCTTGTGTCATCTGCTGTTTATACTCCTTAGCTGGTGTGAGCTTGACTTTGTAGCGGCAAGCTCTTTGGTTTAAACTCCAAGCTCACCGCGAAGGTGGCTGCAAAAGTTTTTGTATTCATTCTAGCGATATTCATGTGCTAGGAATGCAAATTGTAAATACTCCGTCAAAAGCATACAAAGATTTTTATTCTAGAATTGAGAGATTCAATGTGTTTTGAGATTCGATATTTTATTCGTCCAAACCGCAGTGGTAGCTACCAGCAGCAACCACTTATTCACAGCAGCAAGGCCGCGAGTTTTTATCCGAGCCTAGTCTCAGGTCAAAAGTTTAATTCCATATTGCTTGTTTTGATTAACTTACCTCTATGACAAGTTTTAATCGCTCTACCAGTCGTCGGTTGAAGAAATTAACCCAAATTCCTTCTGTGTGGGAGGGCGATCGCCGTCCATTGTCGTCATCACAAACCCAAAATTCCGATCCAGATGTCAAAGGTGAATGTATTCTTTGGGTAGATGGCTCGCAAGGTATTGTCCGGGGTATGGACGTAGTAGCACCAGAAACTGGTCCTGAAGCCATTGTTCGTACCTTAATGCGAGCGATGGAGCATCCTCATAATCCCGCAAAACCTGCTCGTCCTCAAAGAATCGTGGTCAAAGACCGCGAAATTCAATTTTACCTGCGCGGAGTACTACAGGATTTGGACATTGCGATTGAGTATGCGCCAGAACTCCCTTTGATTGATGAACTGTTTCGTGGATTTACTGAAATCTTAGATAGCCAAGTTCCCGATTTACCCCCACAATATGCACAAGCGCTGCGAGAAAAAGCATTTGCACTTTGGCAAGCAGCACCTTGGGAATTCTTGGAAGAACAGCAAATCTTATCCGTAGAAATTAATAAATGGGATGTTGGCACACTCTATGCCAGTGTTATGGGGATGCTGGGGATGGAATATGGAATTTTGTTGTATCGTTCAGAAGACTCTTTAAAGCGTTTCCGCACAAGTGTTTTAAAAGAAGACGAATCACAAGGCCATTTAGAAGAAGCTTTTTTAAAACAAGATTGTCTATTTCTGACCTTTGAGCGTGCTGATGATACCGAAGAAGAGGAGGACGAATTCGATGACTTGGCAGATTTGCCAATATCCGAAATTGAACCCACTTTCGGTAATATCCATCCTTTAGAAGGATTGCGTTCTGTTTTGTATGACGAAGAAGCACTTGTCGTTTATGTGGCAATAGAAAGTCTTTCCCGCTTTATGCGTGATTACCGTAATCAGCTTGGTGGTGATACCTTCCCCAGCCTGAGTCGCCGTTATCGCATCTCGTTACCTGAGTCGTCAAAAGAACTAACAAAATCAGTGTCTATCGCTGTCTCTTCCATGCCACAGTTAGCAACTGAGTTAGAAGAAATAGCAGGTTTTGACACTTTAGAAGATGAAAGCGAGTCACCGGTACCAATCCTTCAGTCATTACGAGATGATTTGATACCAGAAGACTCATTTCTCAGTTTAGGAGTTGTGTCATGGGAGATGTTGGATTACTTGCGTCAGGGGGGAGCTTATCACGCAACAGGGGAAATAACACAAGCAGGAGATGGTTTACCAGTGATTTTGATTCAAACTTCCCGTCCCAAGGCTAAAACTGTGATTTCAAATATTGAACAAGCTGGAGGACTCAAGGCAATTTGTTTTAATCCAGGTGCTGACCCTTTTGATGGGACACGCTACGATTTAGGTTTGTTACAAACCGGAAACGGCGAATTATTCCTGTTTGGTGAGTTTGAAGATGATGATCCAATACACGTAGAAGCTCGCAAGAAATGGAATCAACGATGTAAAAATACCAACGGGTACTGTGGCTTGATTATTGCTAAAGGATTGACAGGGGCTTCTCGTGGTAATCCCCAGTTACGAGATATGATGGCTTTGTTTGAAGCACAGTTTCTCTCGCCCAAAGATTTGGGTCTCGGGACTCTTCAACTTATGCCTCAACTTCAATTTGAAGAAACGTGAGCTATCACTAAGCCAAGTCTCGAATATCCCATAAACTCTTGCGGCAAACTTTTTGGTTTACTGCCTGTAGTTGGTGGGTGTCATGCCTGTAAGCTGCCGAAACTGTTTACTCAAATGACTGTGACTATTAAAACCACATAAAAAAGCAATCTCCGTAATTGTTTGGTCTGTTTGTTTCAATAATTGCTTTGCCCGTTCTACTCGTTGCTGAAGCAGGTATTGGTGAGGAGCTGTCCCGATTGATTGTTTAAACAGATGGCTGAAATGATATTGGCTCATGCCTAGCAACGCCGCTAAATCAGCCAGCTTGATGTCTTGATTCAGATATTCGTTGATGTATTCCAAAACTTGAACAAGTTGACGCTGTGGTAATCCACCCTCGTAAATTGAAAGGCGAAGTTTAGGAGCAGCGTATTGCCTGAGCAAATGCACTGCCAATACATTTGCTAGTGATTGAATGTAAAGCCTTCCGCCTAAATTTTCTTGTTTTAGCTCAGCAAGAAGCATCATGCCGATTGACTCAATCTGAGGATCGCGAGTCCGGAATTCGCTTAGTAATTCAAGCTGATCGGGATTGGTGTCAATAGTTTCTCTGGCAACGCTTTGAATAAAATCAGATGTAATGCGAATCTGCAAGTAGTGGTCGTCTTTATCCCAACGTGCAAAAGACGGAGTCTTTGCAGGAGTTACAGAAATATCTCCTTTTCCGTAAAGCCCCGTATAGGTTTTTCCTCCTTGGATTTGCAGCAAGCGAACTGGACGGGGTGCAAGAGACAGATAAATCGAATGTTCATTGCTGTAATCACACGTTGCCTCACCTGGGGGTTGCTGGAATTGCTCGACCAAAATATTTTCCCAACCCTGAGCTTGGCTAGACAAAATGGGCAAACAGTTTGTTTCAGGCTGTAGGGGGACTGTCGTTTTCATAGTACAAACCCAATTCGTCTCATTCTGATTGTATTCAATGAATGGATGCTCATTGTCTGAAAACTGACAGCAAGATTTTGATAGTGACACAGGAATTAGATAGCTGAGCACGAGTCATTTACCTAAGCTGGAATGGTAATTGATTAGGAAAAGCTATGGCACACCTGTTACACATTGATTCCAGTCCCAGAGGAGAACGTTCACACTCTCGCAGACTCACAAGAGAATTTGTTGAAGCGAGAGTACAGGCTCATCCGGATGATGTCGTCACCTATCGCGATGTTGGTCGTAAGCCTGTTCCCCATGTAGATGAACCGTGGATTGCAGCGGCTTATACACCGCCAGAACAGCGTACTCCTCAGCTCCAAGAGTCAATTCGCATTAGCGATCAACTCGTGGACGAATTCTTAGCTGCGGATCTCTACGTCATCGGTATTCCTATGTACAATTTCAGCGTTCCCAGTACGTTTAAGGCTTATATTGACCAAATTGTCCGTCCAGGGCGAACTTTCGTGTTTGAGCCAGAAGATGCTGCAAACCCTTACAAACCTCTCGTATTGAATAAGAAAATGTTTATCATCACAGCGCGGGGTGATTCTGGCTTTGGACCTGGTGAGCGTAACGAGAAGCTAAATCATCAAGATCCGTATTTAAGAACACTTTTTGGATTTCTTGGCATCACCGACATCACTTTTATTCATGTTGAGAATGATGAGTTGGGTGGCACAAGTTTGGTGAAATCGATCGCAGCTGCCCGTGCCCAAATCGCTCAACTGATCGCAAGGTAATCCTTGGGAGGCTTTATCAGTTATCAGTTACCAGTTATCAGTTACCAGTTTTTACTGTTCACTGTTTGAAGACAATGACTAACCATTCCCTTTTCGCATTGAAGCTTTTCTCAGCACTGGGCTGCGGGCTGATAGGCGGAGTCTTTTTCGCCTTCTCAACCTTTGTGATGAGCGCCCTTGCTCGACTGAAGCCGACACAGGGCATTGCCGCCATGCAATCCATCAACATCACAGTGATCAATCCGTTGTTTTTTACAGTGTTCTTCGGAACAGCTGTGGCTTGTATCTTTCTGGCTGTCTTCTCACTGTTAAAGTGGCATCAACCCAGTGCTTTCTACTTGCTCGTCGGTAGCCTGCTTTATCTTGTCGGCACTATAGGCGTGACAATCGTGTTCAATGTACCGCTGAACGAAGCCCTGGCGATCGCCGATCCGAACAGCACTGAGGGCGCGAGGCTATGGTCTGGCTACCTTGTCAACTGGACAATTTGGAACCACGTTCGGGCAGGAGCAGCACTTGCAGCAGCAGCATCGCTCACGATCGCCCTCTGTGATCGAGCGTCGTAATCGTAATGTTTTACTCAGGCGTAACAATAATAAGATTTATTAAAGAAAACTAGCAATTAAAGACATTTTTGCCTATTCCATACCTCTAAGTAGATTTTGTTTACCCTGTATCGTTAAGTAATATAAATAGTGTGCTTGTCTGTAACGATAATAACTTTTTGGGGAATCAACAATGAGTCAAGCAGCACCCGCAGGGGTAGATAGTTCATTACTACTTGTCACACAGAACTATAAAGAGTGGTATCGACAGGGTAAACGGCTCGAAAAGCAAGAGAATTACGAGGAAGCGCTCACTTATTACGACAAAGCAATAGAGGTTTGTCCTGATGAGTACTGGCTCTGGTATGACCGAGGTAGTGTGCTACGGGAATTAGGTCAGTATCAGGAAGCACTTGCTAGTTTTGACCGAGCATTAGGACTTCGCCCTAATGATTACTGGGCGTGGTACAGTCGAGGCTACATTTTGGTAGAAGAACTAGAGCAGTTTGAGGAAGCGATCGCCAATTTTGACAAAGCCCTCGCAATTCGCCGCGATGATTATTGGGCGTGGTTCCGTCGAGGAGATGCCTTTAGATATTTAGAACGCTATGAAGATGCAATTTCTGACTATGATGAAGCTTTATCAATTCGCCGCGATGATTACTGGGCATGGTTTCGTCGGGGAGATGCATTAAGGCATTTACGTCGTTATGAAGATGCGCTAAAAAGTTATGACAAAGCCCTTTCTCGTCGCTCAGATAATTTTTGGACTTATTACAAGATAGGCGATACGTTAAGATATCTGGAGCGCTACGAAGAAGCGCTTGTAAGCTATCAAAAAGCAACTGAACTGAAGCCAGACGATGAGTACGCTTGGTATAACATCGCTTGCTGTGCAGCCCGAGTTGGAAAAGAAGCGCTAGCGCTTGAAAGCCTGGAGACTGCGCTGAAAATCAATCTAAATTTTCAAATATTTGTTAAGACTGACCCCGATTTGGATGTCATCCAAGATGGTGAACAACTTGATCACTTGCTGTGCAAGATAGCTGAGTGGAACGCCTAGATTTGGACAATAAAGTTTGTTGGGTTTCCACATACTAACAAGCCATAATTACATCACTCAAGTCTGAGCCAAGGAAACCCCGGCTCAGACTTCTGTGCAAAATTAAAAAATCACTCATTATTTTTGAGCCTCTATTTGCTTGACTGCAGTCAGCGCCGAGTAACTCACACCAGCAGTCCCTTCGCCTGGGTGAGTGGAGTCACCAACGAGCCACAAATTGTTGATGGGTGTACGATTGGCAAAACCAAAGGGACCGAAAGTTGATATCCTTTGACCAATACCACCAACAATACCCTGGTCTCGTGCTGTGTAGCGTGCAAAGGTGCGAGGAGTGGCTGCTTCTACATGAACAATAGTTTCTGGTTTCAAGTAAAAGAACTTTGCCAGACGGGAGATAGCATCTTGTGTATATTGTTGTTTTAACCCCTCATAATCCTCACTCACCCACCACTGTTTTGTATCTACAAAAGAAGAAGCAACAATTGTTGCTTTTCCTTCTGGGGCGCGTCCATCTCCTGGATGACTCACAGAAACAAACAGGGAATTATTGTTACCAATTGGACCTTTGGCATTATACATAAATTGGAGATGGGGCGGACATCCAGAAGGAATTGCGCTTTCGTCTACACCCAGATAGATAACGAAAGCACCTGAAGCGGGTGGTAGTTTTTCGACTCGCCGTTTGTAACCATGAGGAGCTTTATTACCCAATAACTGCACTAAGTTTTGTGCAGTCACATTAGCAACTACGTGGTCTGCTGCTTCTGTCCAGACTTCGTCAGTTTTCTGGTTACGAATGACCACAGCACTCACTTTGCCCTTTTCGACTTCAATATGTTCGACTGTGTGGCGCATGAGTAAGGTGCCACCTTTTTTTTCTAGGGCTTCTAAGAGGCGATCGCTGAGGACTTGCATACTACCTTGGAGATGATACAATCCCTGCGGCAACTGCGATACACTCAACGCTGTTGCTGCATAAAGTAAAGCCGTCTCTTCGGTATCTACCTGAGAGTAGAGCTTGAGTTGCAAATCCAAAAATGTTTTTAAACGGTGGTCGTTTCCTAGCTTGTAAGCACGCAACGCATCCCCAACGGTAAACAAAGTGTAGGGTACGGTTATGAATGTACTAGGACGTAATGCTTTAGTAAGTTGCACTAAATCCCACACGTTACGTGGTGGTAGCACTGGATCGCGTCCTTGAAATTCCCAACTCGCTTTAAACAAAGCCGCCATCAACTGCCAAAAAGGTTCGCTAAACGGAAACTGTCGTTGTCGTTCCTGTTTCCATTTCTGTGGATCTCGCCAAACGTTGATTGGTGTTTGCTCACCTGGCAAATACACTGCACAAGCTGGATCACAAGGCGTTGCTTGCGGTAAATCAATTTCTAATTCTGTAAAAATACGATGGTGGATTCCCCCTGGTTCCAACCCTGCAACTTGAGTGGCTCCTACATCAAAGGTAAATCCTTTACGTTGAAAGGTAGAAGCACAGCCTCCTGGTACAAGAGCTTGATCCAGAATTAACACACTGTAACCCCTATGTGCTAGTAACGCACCAGCAGTGAGTCCGCCAATTCCGGCACCAATAACTATAACGCGGGGTTTGCTGTTGCCAACACGATAACCTGGCATTGATATTTACGACATATTTCTTATTTTATAATTATAATAAGATTTATAAATTTTAAAAAATAAACTTAAACAGTTAGGCGAACGCCAGAGCCGGCACGAGGGAAACTGTTCGGCTAAGCTCACGGCCGAAGCCCTCCTCATGCGTGCTGGTCTCACCGTTAGCAACATCAGGACTTACGCAACTGGCACATTTTTCTTCAAACTTTCACAGGCCGAGAATTTGGCTATAACGTTTATAAATCAATGCTTACGAGCATTTCACCTCAATTTGAAATATATGTGCCAGTTGACCTTATATTGTGACGCTTGCGTAAGTCCTAAACATATGAAAGAAACACCATCTCCCTTCTTACCTGTTAAGCGTTCCCTGTTCCCTGTGTTTCTTGAAAGTTTAAAGACTTAATTTAATGGGATAAGGCGCGACAAAGCTGCAAAACTTCTAACCATCTTTGCCACATAATTCTTGCATGCGGTTTCAACGGAAGTTTGTACGGTTGATACATTTGGTTTTGGATCTCAGAAACTGTAGTCAATTGACTAACCGCTGCCCTATTTTTATCATAAGAAAATTTTTCCCTAAACCGCAACGAAGAATGATGATCTTGCCAAATCAAAGATGTAATAGGTTCAACTGCAATTTTGAAAAGGCATTCGATTAGACATTGATAAACTGGTCGAAGTAACAGTGGACTGTAGTCTAACTTGATGCTTTTATATAACCAAGTTAGAGTGCTCCAATAATCTCCGCTTGCCCTGCTTTTCCATGCAAGATGAACGTAAAAAGAACTAGCAGCCCAATGATATATGTGAGCAGGTATTTCTGGATGTTTTCTCTGAAAATTTGCCATAACCAGATTGTAAGACTTCTCCATTGTCTGACATCCGTTAGACATACTTGCTTTCACCTGACGATAGCCAATCAAAAACTCAGGTACAACTCGAAATTGATAATATTCAGCAATCCGCAAGTAAATATCCCAATCTTCACAACCTTGTGCATTCTGCTCTCTGAGTTTGCTGCTGTAACCGCCAACTTTATCAAAACAAACTCGACGAATCAGAGGGACACTTGCATTAATAATAAAGTTTGTATATAGCATAGCTGGGTAAACCTCTCCCTCTATGCTGAGAACATTTAAATGGTGATGGGGAATGTACTGTCCGACAATTGCGTCTTCTTCGTCAATAAACACTGACCAAGCATAAATTAATCCTACCGATTGGTCTGCCTCCAGCAGACATTGCACTTGTTTCTCTAGTTTCTGAGGATACCAAATATCATCAGCATCAATCGGTGCAATGTATTCACCTTTAGAATTTTCAATCGCCAAATTACGAGCTGATGCGACACCTGAATTTGATTGTTTGAAAAGGCTGATGCGACTGTCTTTTTGAGCAAACAATTCGACAATTTCAGCCGTTTTATCCTGAGAACCGTCGTCAACTACTAAAATTTCTATATTTTTATATGTTTGAGATATGATTGATTGCAAGGTGCGAGTGATGAAAGCTTCTGCATTATACGCAGGAACGATAACTGAAACTAATGGCAATTCACCCTTGATTTCATTGACCATATTCATGCAACTTTTGTTTGTGACAATCAAGTCAACAAATTCCGATGACTTATTTACTGTTATGTATTGTTTGTGTATCAAACATCATCAGTGATAATATGCAAAATTAAAAAAAAAATTATTTACTATTTCTTAACAAAACCCCGCTCAGACACTGACAGGACTTATCCAACAAGATCCTTCGTTGTGGGAGGGTGTAAGGGGGTAAGGGCGTGTGTAAGGGTTTGAACACCTACACCCCTATACCCCTTGCCCAAACGCGGTTATTTCTCGTTTCCATGCGTAAGTCCTAACTGATAATCCCGGTAGAGATTTCAGTCCTAGGTAAGATAAAGAGGTGTAAGCTTATCCCTACAACTTGAAATGACCACCACACTGCTAAACTTTCCTCGTCTTAATACTCCAAAGCTTTACCAATTGCCTGGGGGTTTGACTATAGTTGCAGAACAGATGCCTGTTGAAGCAGTGAACCTGAGCTTGTGGGTTAATGTTGGTTCCACTGCCGAGTCAGATACCATTAACGGTATGGCTCACTTTCTTGAGCATATGATTTTTAAGGGAACTGAACGATTGGCAAGCGGCGAGTTTGAACGTCGAATTGAAGAGCGCGGTGCTGTAACTAATGCCGCTACAAGTCAAGACTATACTCATTACTACATTACGACTGCTCCCAAGGACTTTGTAGAGCTTGCGCCACTGCAAATTGATGTCGTACTCAATGCGAGTATACCTAACGAAGCTTTTGAGCGCGAAAGATTAGTCGTTTTGGAAGAAATTCGACGTTCTGAGGATAATCCCCGTCGCCGCATTTTTCAACGAGCGATGGAGACAGCTTTTGATAAGTTACCTTATCGGCGTCCAGTTTTGGGACCAGAAACTGTCATTTCTCAATTGCAACCTCAGCAGATGCGGGATTTTCATGCAACTTGGTATCAACCCCGTTCAATAACTGCTGTGGCTGTAGGTAATTTACCTGTGGAAGAATTAGTTGAAATTGTTGCAAAAGGTTTTGAACGAACTGTAAGCACTCAGCATGCAACGCCTATCACTCAGCACTTACTAGCTAACTCAGAACCTCTGTTTACAAATATTGTCCGTAAAGAATTTATTGATCAAAGCCTGCAGCAAGCAAGGCTAATCATGCTTTGGCGAGTACCTGGGTTGAACCAATTAGAAAAAACTTATGCCTTGGATGTTTTGGCGGCAATTTTGGGACATGGGCTGACATCAAGGCTGGTGCAGGATTTGCGCCAAGAACTGGGGCTGGTTTCCCATATTTCTGTCAGCAATATGACGCAGCAGTTACAAGGTACATTTTATATTACGGCTTATTGTACAACTGAAAATCTGTCGGCAACAGAGGCTCGGATTGTGCAGCATATCCAAAATCTGCAAACAGAAATGGTAAAAGAGGCGGAAATAGCTCGTGTACGGACAAAAGTGGCTAACAGATTTATTTTTGCCAATGAAACACCAAGCGATCGCGCCAATTTATACGGTTACTATCAATCAATGGTAGGAGATTTGGAACCAGCATTTAACTACCCAGCTCGCATTCAAGCTCAAGATACAACTAGCTTGATGCAAGCAGCACAAGAATATCTTTCCCCAGATGCCTATGGTGTCGTTGTTATCAAACCATTTTAGTTTCCTATTACTATGATGTGGACTGAAATTGATGCCAATATTAGCCAGGTGACTGGCGAAAAATTTCAATCGTCACAACGACGCTCAGTCGGTGGTGGATGTATAAATCAAGGTTACAGTGTCTGTGACGGTGAGCGCACCTATTTTGTCAAGTTTAATCAAGCGTCGCAAATTGCAATGTTCGAGGCTGAGGCGCTAGGCTTACAGCAAATGTACCAAACAGCGACTATCCGCGTTCCCAAACCTATTTGCTGGGGTATTGCTGGTGATTCTAGCTATGTGGTGTTGGAATGGCTAGAGATGGGTTCAGCGCAAACAAAATCTTGGGAAGAAATGGGGCGCAAGTTAGCAGCAATGCACCGATGGAACCCCCCTCGCCTTGGTAATGGAGGAAGTCAGGGGGGTTTTGGTTGGGATATAAACAATACTATTGGTTCCACGCCTCAAATTAATACTTGGACAGCAGATTGGGGTGAGTTTTATACTAAATATCGGCTGAGTTATCAATTCCAATTGGCAAGGCGTAAGGGAGGTCATTTTCCCCAAGAAAAGGAGTTACTAGAGGCTATTCCTGAAATATTCGCAGATCATAAACCACAGCCCTCTCTTGTACATGGTGATTTATGGGGAGGAAATGCTGGGTGTACTGTTGCAGGAGAACCAGTGATTTTTGATCCAGCGGCTTATTTTGGCGATCGCGAAGTTGATATCGCCATGACAGAATTATTCGGTGGTTTCTCTGCTGCGTTTTATCGCGGTTACAACGAAGTTTGGCGCTTAGATCAAGGATATGAGCAAAGAAAAACTCTCTACAACCTGTATCACATTTTGAATCATTTCAATTTATTTGGTGGTGGTTATTTGTCGCAAGCAAACCGGATGATTTCCCAGATTTTGGCGATTTCGCGCTAACTCAGATCTTGCACCTCGGCGTTAGTACGCCTTGAACTGAAGTTCAAGGCTCATAGCCAAAGTCCGTTAAAACGGACTCAAAGACTTACCTAGTCCGTTTTAACGGACTTGAACTTTGAGCCAAGAAATTTATTTCTTGGCGGATGAGAATTATGGTGCAAGATCTGAGCTAAGGCACATTAGACATATGCAAAAATAATTCATCTTTTACCTATTCAACATTTTATGACTCAAACCATACCCAAACTAGTAACCTTTCTTTTTTAGGCTAAACTCCAGTTCAAAACTATGTCCCAATTTGCAAAACAATTTTGCCGCGTGTGCGCCCACTTTCGGAAAGTTGGAATGCCTTTTTGACTTCTACAAGCGGCAAAACGGTTGCGACGTGCGCTTTTAATCTGCCTTCGTCAACCAATGCGCTGATGGCAGCTAATTGTTCCGCGTTTGGCTTGCAATAAACCCGCGCGGACTTGACGCCAAATTCCTGCGCTTTTTCTTCGGACGGAAACTCCACTGACGTTACCAGAAAGCCACCTTTTTTCAAAGTTTGGAACGCTCTTTCAAACGTGTCGCCGCCGACTGCATCGAAGACGACATCAACGTCTTTAACGACTTGTTCAAAGTTTTGCTTCGTGTAATCAACGAATTCATCCGCGCCTAAATCTCTGACGAACTCTTCATTGCGTCCCGAAGCCGTACCGATGACGTATGCGCCTTTTGCTTTGGCAAGTTGAACAGCCAGCGAACCGACTCCGCCTGACGCGCCGGTTATCAAAATTCTTTGCCCGCTGCTGAGATGGGCTAAATCAAAAATCGCCTGCCATGCGGTTAACGCGCCGAGTGGAACCGCCGCCGCGTTCTCGAAATCGAGACTTTGGGGTTTAGACGCAATATCCCCCATTTTGGCGATCGCGTATTCGGCGAAACCTCCAGAGCGTATGATGCCGTAAACCGCATCACCTTCTTTGAAACCTCTGACATCATCGCCAATTCTTTCGATTGTTCCGGCAATCTCGCCGCCGAGTATGATGGGTAGTTTCAAACCGAGCCTTTCGCCCAAACCGTTGCGGATTTTCCAGTCAACCGGATTAACCCCCGCAACGTGAACTTTCACCAAAACTTCCTCCGCCTTCGGCTCCGGGCGTTCGACATCGGCATAATTTAGAACGTCATCATTGCCGTATTCATTGATTACTATTGCTTTCATTTTCCTCGCCCCTGTTTAATTTATTGGTTGAGCTACTTACTATTGTTATTATTTTGTGCTTAGTTCTTTAAGTTCTTGTTTTGCTTTTTGGTTCAATTCAACATCATCATTTAATTGCAAGATTTTTTGGAAGTCTTGTATGGCTTTATCTTTATTGCCCTTATTCTTATAAACTAACCCTCGGTTGTAGTAAGCATCGGTTAAGTTAGAGTCAAGTTTAATAGCTTGGTCACAATCGGCTATACCACGATCATAGTCTTTCTTAATACGGTATAGCTCACATCGGCTATCATAAGCTAGGGCTAAGTTCGGGTCAAGTTTAATAGCTTGGTTAAAATCAGCTATAGCGCGGTCATAGTCTTTTTTATATAAGTAATAAATTCCTCGGTTTTTGTAAGCTTTGGCTAAGTTCGGGTCAAGTTTAATAGCTTGGTTAAAATCAGCTATAGCGCGGCCATAGTCTTTTTTATTATTGTAAGAAAATCCTCGGTTGTTGTAAGCTTTGGCATCGGTCGGATCAAGTTTAATTGCTTGGTTATAATCAGCTATAGCGCGGTCATACTCTTTTTTATATAAGTAAGAACCTCCTCGGTTGTAGTAAGCTTTGGCTAAGTTCGGGTCAAGTTTAATTGCTTGGTTATAATCAGCTATAGCGCGGTCATACTCTTTTTTAT
>NZ_JCACKO010000038.1:20575-20732 GCF_059505445.1 Brasilonema angustatum
TCAAGTTTAATTGCTTGGTTATAATCAGCTATAGCGCGGTCATACTCTTTTTTATTGTTGTAAGAAAGTCCTCGGTTGTTGTAAGCTAGGGCATCGCTCTGGTCAAGTTTAATTGCTTGGTTATAATCAGCTATAGCGCGGTCATACTCTTCTTTAG
>NZ_JCACKO010000038.1:20832-48726 GCF_059505445.1 Brasilonema angustatum
CGTTCGGATCAAGTTTAATTGCTTGGTTATAATCAGCTATAGCGCGGTCATACTCTTCTTTAGTGTCGTAAGAAAGTCCTCGGTTGTAGTAAGCTTTGGCATCGTTCGGATCAAGTTTAATTGCTTGGTTATAATCAGCTATAGCGCGGTCATACTCATTTTTATATAAGTAACAATTTCCTCGGTTGTTGTAAGCTAGGGCATAATTCGGGTCAAGTTTAATTTCTTGGTTATAATCAGCTATAGCACGATCATAGTCTTTTTTATAAAAGTAAGAAAGTCCTCGGTTGTTGTAAGGGAAGGCATAGTTATGGTCAAGTTTAATAGCTTGGTTATAATCAGCTATAGCGCGGTCATAGTCTTTTTTATAAAAGTAAGAATTTCCTCGGTAATTGTAGACTATTTTCTGGTTTAACGCTTTCATTGAATCATTACCCTGTTCCAAAGCTTCGCTAAAAGAGGTTATAGCCTGTTCCCAATCACTAACTGTGTAACGAATTAATCCCACAGTAAAATGAGTCAAATAACTCATCTCTTTTGAAAGACGTAATTGCAATTGAAAATTGTTTAATTCAGAGATGCTAGCCGTCTGTTCTAACGAGCCAATTTTAGGTAAGTATTTTGGGGTACGCAATACTTCAAAGTGTGGACTAAACTGTGTACTTGTACTTGTTACGTCATAATCACCCCAAATGACAATCCTAGCTTTGTGACTTTCTCCTTCACTAAGGGCATCTTGACGGTTAGTAATTATTTTGTTTAAACGTTGTACTTTGACATCAGGAGATTGTTGAAAGGCATTATTTAGGTTCTCAAAGATATTTTGAGTTACACGAAACTTTTTGTGCTCAGCAGAAGTTTCAAAATCAGCGAGAAGAACAATAATGTCCTTGGTTGGGAGTTCCAATATATAAAATCCAGTTATACCCAAAAGAGGTAGAATCACCATCCCTGCTAGAGCCAAACGCCGTAATTTTTTGTATTGTTTGAATCGTCTAAAGAAATTGATATTAAAACCAGCAATTCGACTTGAGGGATAGTAGATGTATGCACAACAGATCCAAAAAGTAATCAGACCAAAGCCGAGTAAAATATGAGTTATTAATCCATAATCGTTAAGTATTAACCGGAAAAGTCCTAGTAAGCTAATTATCAAACCAAATACTACCGTGCCAATAAAGAACAACGGTGTATATGGTTGAGTTGTGATTGAGTCTTCCGGACTAAAATCTCTATGTCTAATTTTTATTGTGGGAGTATTAAATTCCAAAAGATTATTTAAATCTATATTATTACAACCAAATTGAAAAGCATCTGCGTAGTTTCTGCCACAAAAAATAGCATCATAAAATCCTTTGGAAAAAATGATAGCAGAATTGTCTGGAATAGATTGTCCCATACCAATGACACAATCAATATGTTGAAAAATTGCTTCAGCTTGAGTCTTGGAATAGCAAGCGTTTAGTAAAACACACTCTACTTGCTCTTTTGATAACTCAAAAAAACGTGAGAGTGATTGCGTACTTACTATCTGCGCCGAACCTGAGTTATTTTCCAGAACTAAGCCATCAGTCCCAGTACCGTGACCGGAAAAATGTACTATTTGTGGTTTATGATCTAACAATGTACGACGCAACTCATCAATACGAACTGCACCTTTATTAATCAATTCAAATTTTTCTCTATTAAGAGCGCGTTCCCACGCTGCTTGAATTTCTCGTACTTCTTCATCCAAGCGCAAGTTATTTGTATTTATAGGATTAGCTGATAATATTAAAATCTTCTTCATCAGGGTTTGGGATCACTCAATGAAGTAACTTCGTTCGCTTTTAACCACTGTTCAACTAGTTCAGTTATCACTTGGTTCATCTTCAGCCCACGGATAGCACAGGCTGCGTGAAACCGTTTTTTGATGTCGTCAGTGATACTAATGTGCATCAGTTTTACAGATTTTAAAGCTTGTAGAAAAAATTGTATCCAAATATATCTACAAATGTACAATGTCTGGTTTCGGACAAACTTATAAATTTTAGAACAGGGAACACAACGACCACGCCCCTTCGGCTACGCTCAGGGCGAGTCAGTGCATCGCAGGGAACGCTTAACAGGGAAGAAGGAATAAACATGTACCTAGCTTCGTCAAAATCAAATAGGTGTCCTATAGACTTCCAACGATCAGGAAGTTATCCTGCTCATCCCCCTCACTCGCTGCTCAAACATTGTATGCCCTACGGAAATTTAGTTTTGAATTTTGCTTCGACTCCCTTTAAGCTGAGCGAAGCCGAAGCTTCGGCTACTGTTCACTGTTCACTGTTCACTGTTTTCAGTTCTTGTTTTGCTTTTTCGTTCAATTCAACATCATTATTTAATTGCAAGATTTTTTGGAAGTCTTGTATAGCTTTATCTTTATTGCCCTTATTCTTATAAACTAACCCTCGGTTGTTGTAAGCTGCGGCATAGTTTGGGTCAAGTTTAATAGCTTGGTTACAATCGGCTATAGCACGATCATAGTCTTTCTTAACACGGTATAGCTCACATCGGCTATCATAAGTTACAGCATCATTCGGATCAAGTTTAATAGCTTGGTTATAATCAGCTATCGCGCGGTCATAGTCTTTTTTATACAAATAATAATATCCTCGATTGTTGTAAGCAGCGGCATAGTTTGGGTCAAGTTTAATTGTTTGGGTATAATCAGCTATCGCGCGGTCATAGTCTTTTTTATTGCCGTAAGAAATTCCTCGGTTGTAGTAAGCTTGGGCTAAGTTCGGGTCAAGTTTAATAGCTTGGGTATAATCAGCTATCGCGCGGTCATCGTCTTTTTTATTGTAGTAAGAAAGTCCTCGGTTGTAGTAAGCTGTGGCATAGTTTTGGTCAAGTTTAATTGCTTGGTTAAAATCAGCTATTGCGCGGTCATAGTCTTTTTTATAGGCGTAAGAAAGTCCTCGGTTGTAGAAAGCTGTGGCATAGTTCGGGTCAAGTTTAATTGCTTGGTTAAAATCAGCTATTGCGCGGTCATAGTCTTTTTTATTGCCGTAAGAAATTCCTCGGTTGTAGTAAACTTGGGCATCGTTTTTATCAAGTTTTGTTGCTTGGTTAAAATCAGCAAGTACTAACCGGAAAAGTCCTAGTAAACTAATTATCAAAACAAATACTACCGTGCCAAGAAAGAATAAGCGTGCATGTGGTTGACTTGTCATTGAGTCTTCCGGACTAAAATCTCTATGTTTAATTTTTATTGTGGGAGTATTAAATTCCAAAAGATTATTTAAATCTATATTATTACAACCAAATTGAAAAGCATCTGCGTAGTTTCTGCCACCAAAAATAGCATCATAAAATCCTTTGGAAAAAAGGATAGCAGAATTGTCTGGAATAGATTGTCCCATACCAATGACGCAATCAATATGTTGAAAAATTGCTTCAGCTTGAGTCTCCGATCTACTTACTACTCACGCGATGCAGCGCTCAATTGTTGCGACAACTGACTTGGAAAGTGCGTCAAAATCATAACCACCTTCCAAGCCGAACAGAATTTTACGAGTTATTCCTAGACAATAATCTGTGAATAAACCATAATCTTGCGGTTGCAAATTTATACTAGCCAATGGATCATCGGCGTTGGCGTCGTAACCTGCACTCACAATCAATAAATCCGGCTGAAAACTAGATAAAAAGGGTACTACTTTTTTTTCAAAAATAGGTTGGTATATTTTTATATCGCTGCTAGGAGGAATTGGTATATTCAGTACATTCTTATGAAAACCTCGCTCTGTATGATGTCCTGTCCCTGGATAGCAAGGGTACTGATGAAGAGAACAGTAGGCAATTTGTGAGTTTTTTTCTACTATTGCCTGAGTACCATTACCGTGATGCACATCCCAGTCAAGGATGGCAACACGGTTAATTCCTGGTTGTTCCAGGGCATAAAGAGCAGCGATCGCCGCATTGGAAAACAAGCAAAACCCCATCCCCGCATCACTTTCAGCGTGGTGTCCTGGTGGACGCGCCAACACAAAAGCTGGTTCGCCAGTTTCCAATACAACATCAACTCCATCCAACCAGGCACTCACTGCCAACAAAGCAACATCATAACTGCGTCGAGAAACAGGCGTATCTCCATCCAAATAACCACCGCCTGCAACAGCAATTTCTTGAACTTTCTTGATGTAGCGCCGGGTGTGTGCTTGTTCTAACACAGATATGATACAGCGCTTTTCTGGTAGAGTGGGCAAGCGCCATTCAATATGTTGTGCAAACGCAGCTTGTTTTAAGGCGGTGGCGATCGCACTCAGACGTTCTGGTTTCTCTGGATGGAAAGATCCAGTCTTGTGATCCAGAAACTCGTCGGAATAAATGACTGGCAGCATAAGGCGAGTGAAGTAAGCAGTAAGATACTGATTTCAATTGTATGCTGACTACTCTTTGGGGAACCCGGTAAATTCATCGCTTGGTTCATCCAGCATTTCCGGTGCTATAGCTGGGTTACTCCTACGTTCTTCTGGCGATTGACTCAATATCACATCGTCTATTCTTGGAGGATTTTTAATTTTGTCAAGTATCTCAGGACTTAATTGGGATTCATCGCTTTGTGGATTTGTTTTTTTTGCTTGATTAGGAGTTGTTTCATTGCTGGACATAATTATTTCCTCAAGAGGGAACAGGGAACAGGGAACAGTGATAACTGATAACTGTTCACTGTTTGAACCTTACACGCCTCAGCTTAAGCTTTGCTGTAGGAGGTACACACTATCTTGAGGCTTAAATTAAGGATAAGAGAAAGATTTCGGTACTCTGTGGTTTGTCAACGCGGCTTGCGTCCTTGTTGGTTCCGGGCTAGGGGTGTACCACATCCGAGAGTGCGCCCCTCTTAGGGGCTAGAAAATTTTCTTTTCCCCTCACACCCTTACACCCCTTTGTTGATCAACTCTTAATTCACCCTAAGGTTGTAAGCAGGATTTCGTTGCCTTCGATACAATTTAGAAGTAAGGAGAGCCGAGGAGAACAGACCAGTGCTATTAAAAGGCTTTGAGATAGAGATGTACACTGGCACGCCCAGTGGTGATATAGTCGGACTCTCCGACAAGATAGTTGGATCTTTGGATGGATTTGTCCGAGAGCCGGATAGTCGAAACGTAGAATATATCACTCCACCATTACAGAATTACGAACAGCTTTTATGTGCCTTGTTGCGTCCTCGGCTTCAACTTAGAAACTTCATCAAGCAATTAGGTGATTACACGCTGATTCCAGGAAGCACTCTATCCTTAGGAGGAGGCGATCGCTTTTTTCGCTCAGATCCAACAAACCCTTATCATGACTACATTGAGCAAACATACGGTACCAAGGTTGTCACCGCTAGCGTTCACATTAATGTAGGCATTAGCGATCCAGAAGTCTTAATGCGGGCGTGTCGGGTTATAAGGGTAGAAGCACCTTTGTTCCTTGCCTTGAGTGCATCATCTCCGTTTCTGAATGGCAAAGCAACTGGTTATCATTCCACACGCTGGGGTGTTTTTCCGCAAACGCCTTCTCATGTACCTTTATTTGAAAGCCACGCCCATCACATTGAATGGGTGGAAAACCAACTGGTGGCTGGAACAATGCAAAATGTTCGTCATCTTTGGGCGTCAGTTCGACCAAATGGCGATCGCCGCCCTTATGATTTGAATCGTTTAGAACTACGAATTTGCGATTTAGTCACAGATCCAATTGCTTTACTGGGGATAGCAGCTTTAGTAGAGGCACGTTTATTACAAGTTATCAATAATCCCTCTATCGATCCATTAACCCAAAGCACCTTCACCCCAGACGAACTTATTTCCCTAACCTATGCCAACGAAACTGCAGCCGCGACTTCCAGTCTTGAGGCTCAACTTCAGCATTGGCAAGATGGTAGGAGTATTTTAGCCAGAGATTGGATTAGTGAAATATATCAAGATGTTTGGGCGATCGCTAAGCAGAATGGCTTTGCCTGTTTCCTTTCACCATTACAAAAAATCTTGCGTGAAGGTAACGAAGCTCAACAATGGTTACAACTGCACGCACTTGGCTTGAGTGAAAGACACGTTCTCACTCACGCTATTGACGTAACAAGAGAATGCGAAGTTGAACTAGAAGATAAATTGTGTTCATCTTCGGTTGCTTAGCACACCTTAGGATTAATAGGGTTCGGAAATCTAAATATGAACAAATCATGATCCAGATTTGTCCCTTCAGTGAATTCCGAACCCTTTTTATGGAAATGTCTATTTGGCGTTAAAACTTGATGTATGTCAGATATTGGTAGTGTACAATACACCTACAAATAACTTAATAAATCGTAATATATCTCAGTATATCCCCTTAGCTCTTATAAAGCACATTTTTTGTCTGTTTTAAATTTCTAATCAATTGACTCCTGATCACAATATAAAAAAAAATTATGTATTTTCAACACTAGGGAAGATGTAAAAAAAAACAGACTGCATTTTAATCAGATTTTCAATATATTAATTCTTCCGCAAATGCCCCAGGTCGTTTTAGTTAACCCGCTTATTCCTCCCAATACAGGTAATATTGCTCGCACCTGTGCTGCCACAGGCACTGAATTACATTTGGTAGGACCTTTGGGGTTTGAGATTAGCGATCGCTACCTCAAAAGAGCTGGTTTAGATTACTGGCCTTATGTCAAACTGCACTATCACGAATCTCTGGAAGCTTTTAAGTCCGCGCATCGCTCACGTGGCGGAAGATTATTAGGTTTTAGCGTCAGAGGTAGTTGCAACTACGTGGATTTCCACTTTCAACCCAATGATTGGTTGCTCTTTGGTTGTGAAACCACTGGCTTACCACTTGAGATCACATCAGCTTGTGATGTTACTCTCTATATTCCTATGAACGAACCAAATGTTCGCAGCTTAAATCTTTCTGTGAGTGTAGCAGTGGGTCTTTTTGAAGCTCGTCGTCAATTGGGGTTATAGTAATTCGAGTTCTTTTAAAGACGCCAGCATAGGGAAAATCTTAACAGTTTTTATGTGATCATATACTGATTTTTGAGATTCTTTTTATACAGCGATTCAAAAAAATCTCTGATATCTTAATAGTAAGCAGTACGAAGTGACTAACTGCAAATACAGATAGAACCAAACTATGTTTGAATTATTATTCATGACTCAGTACTCTATATTCAACACTGCTGGAGTAAAAATGACTTGAGACTGAAGAAAATCTATAAGAAATTTCTATAGTAGTTTTGATAAACAGTCGAGGTGAAATGATAGATTTTCTTAAATTTGAATTTTCTTTTGAGTAGGGAACGAAAACATCATGAGCCAGTCATATCAAGAGTTTGAGGTAGTTACTCTCATGTTTTTTCTTTTTTTGAGCTATAAAATCTGCTAGTTAATACGGTTATTTTCGAGTAATAATCAACGTAAAACCTTGTGTAATAAATACGGATGAACTGAAAAAATGCTGAAAAAGATTTACAGAAGGGTGTAGTGTATTCTATGAGCTAGCAGCAGACAACTTGCTCAAGGCAAAAGAACATGCCGAATGTGTGATAATCAATCGTGAAACAAAAGCAACAAAAGCCTGAACTGTAAAAAAGAAAACTTTTATGACCTATGAAAAATGAAAGGTGTCAGATGTGAACAGAAAAACCCAAGGCAAAAATTTAATATTTAAAATATCGATGTGAACTTGTCTAAATCAGAGAAGCAGGTTAATCTTGCGTAAGTATCTCTGGTGTATGTGGTATTGATCTATTGCTTGTAGTGATTAAAATCATTGACTAGTACTCAGACTGGAGAATTGAGGTTGGTTAAGCGCAAGTGATCATAGGAGGTCGTCTTTGAAACGAGCATTAAAAAAGAAAGGGAGGGCTGAGTTGGAGAATACCCCAGGAGATGATGTTGCAGTGGAACCAATAGATGCAGTTAATCCAAAGGTTAACCAATGTCAAGTACCAACAACAGCTGTAATGATTGGCTTGGCAATATCAATGGGAGCAACCAGCTTTTTGGTGACTCGACAAAGCGACCAAGCTGCAGCTGCAGAAGTGTTAGGTAACCTAAATACAGCCTCAACAATTCCTGTTGCGAATAATTTGGAGGTGAAATTTGCTTCCACCAAGAAACTAGAATCACAAGCCATCTCATCAGTGAGCTTGCCAGAAAGTCCTACAGTAGTAGAACCAACAGCAATTTCACAGCTAACTCAACAAAGAGCAAAATGGCAAGTTGGGGCAAGCAAGACATCAGTGCAAAGCTCAGCATCAGTAGGAGTTCCAAGTTTACTGACAACAGCACAAGCACAACAAAGTATTGCTTGGGAAAAAAACAACTTCCAACAGTCTAAAAAGCTGGGAGCACAAATACTCTCTAATGCTGATGGTATTACTAATGTGCAAGCTGTGTCTTCCCAATCTGCTCAACCAAAAACAGTAGAAGCTAAGAACACAGAAGAATCAGAAGTAAATGCTCAACTAAAAGCGCAGCAAGAATTCGCGCGAAATCAATTACAGCAAGAATCAGACCATCTCAGGAAAAGTTTAACTCAATGGCACTCTCAACAAACCAAAGATTTATCACAACAAGCAGCAACTAGGTTAGTACAGCCAATGACTGTGGCAGGTAAAATGCCCCAGACAAGTACTATCACTGGTACATCACAGTTGAATACAACTAGCGATGTTAACACAGCAAGGCTCGTATCAAAGTTAAACCAACAATCAGAGGTGCAGGTGTCAACACTACCAGCTTCAACAGCAGTTGCACCAATAGCAGTCACACAAACAGCAGCTGCAGTATATGAAGTTAAGCCAGGAGATACAATAGGGGAGATCGCCAACGATTATGGCATTTCAGTCCTAGAACTGATAAAGGCAAATAATCTTAACAATCCTCATCAGCTGAAAATCAGTCAAAAACTGTCAATTCCTGTAGCGCAAAACCCCAGTACTGCTCAGGCATCTGTCGCAACGAAACTGAGTGCGCTTGGAGCCAGTGGTACTAGCAATATTAGCCAAACAACTACAAAATCACTCATTGCCAACAACAGCAGTGTTACAGTTCCAACATCAGTAGTTGGTAATACCCAGTTTCAGTCATACGTTCAATCGACGACTAACTTAGCAGAAAATACTATTACAAATAGCCAATCTTCTGACTCTATCACATATTATGGTGTAGGTGGTGACGCCCCACTGCCAACAGTTGTTACAGAAGCTCAATTGGCACAAATACCAACTTCTACAAAAACAAAACAAGTAAAAAATGATCAACGTCTGCGCCGCTTGCAATTAGAAATTGAAAGATTGCGGGAAAAATACCGTTCTCAGGAAGCTGGTAATACAGTTGCAGACGCAAATGAAGCTAATGATGCGCCAGTAACAGTTCCTGGTGCCAGTCAAAATGATGGTGTAGTGCCAATTTCTGTTCCGAGACCAAATAACTCAGCAGTGCAAATACCTGTGAGTGAACAGAACAAAGCTGGAATTTCCATACCCGTTCCCAGACCGATAGCCCCGAATTATGGTAGCAGACCAGGTAGGCCACAACTGTTACCAAATCAAGCGATAGTAACACCTCCCACAGGTGTTGATGCTTCTCGATCTCTTGGTTCTATGCAGGGAAAAATAGTTTATCCACAGTTACCGCCTTTAGCAGCAGTGGATAGATATCTGCCAAGAGCGATTGACGAGAATACACCTGGTCCGTCCACCTCTACCACAGCTTATATGTGGCCTGCAAAGGGAACTCTAACCTCTGGCTTTGGCTGGCGCTGGGGAAGAATGCACAAGGGAATTGATGTTGCTAACTCAGTTGGCACGCCGATCTACGCATCCGCTGACGGTGTTGTAGAAAAGGCAGGTTGGAACAGTGGTGGCTATGGCAATGTTGTGGATATCCGCCATCTTGATGGCAGCATGACTCGCTATGGTCACAATAGTAAGATTTTGGTGCAGTCTGGTCAACAGGTACACCAAGGCCAAACAATTGCTTTAATGGGCAGCACTGGCTTCAGTACTGGCCCTCATAGCCACTTTGAAATCCATCCAACTGGCAAGGACGCAGTCAACCCAATAGCTTTCCTGCCAACAGCACGTCTGTAGTAGTTGGCAATCTGTAACTTGATGATTGCTTATTATATAGAGGGAGCCCAGCTCCCTTTTTGGCTATTTATTATACAAAGTAGCACATAGGTGGGCAGATGGGGAAAGTCAACAATACACCCCTTTGTTGGTCAACTCATGTTTAGCTGTCAATTCTTGAGTGTTGACTTCAAAGTTTCTGTATGCTAAATTAAATAATCGAATCATGTGTATGGCTCAGTAGCTCAGTTGGTTAGAGTAGGGGACTCATAAGCCCTTGGTCGTGTGTTCGAGTCACACCTGAGCCATTTTTGCAAATCTTTAAGTAACAGATAGGGAGTGGGGAGTTGCTTTAACCAACAACTCCCCACTCCTTTGTTAGTAGTTCTTCAAATGTCGAATGACTTCAGCAACAGACCAAGCTTGAGCTACTGCTCCTCTTGGTGTATGCGGCTCGTCACCCTCAAAAATTTCAGAAATAGAGCCAAGACAGGCATCAGATAGAAAGTGTTTTAGCAAGGGTTGCCAATCAAAAGGTAATGGAAGTCCCGGATAAAAACGCTCCCAACCACGAATGAAAGGGCCAATTAACCAACTCCATACCGTGCCTTGGTGATAAGCCCGATCGCGTTTTTCTGGGTTACCCTTATATTTGCCAATGTATTGTGGATCTGTTGGAGCCAGACTGCGAAGACCATAAGGAGTGAGTAAGCAAGAACGAGCAAGATCAAGGATTTTTTGCCCTTGCTGTTGAGAGAACGCACAATGTGAAAGCGAAAGTGCCAAAACGGCATTTGGGCGAATCTGAGAATTTCTTAGATCATCTGGCTCAATCACATCGTACAAGTAACCCAGTTGAGGATTCCAGTACTGTTGCATAGAAGCTTTCACTTGTTGTGCTAGCTCAGTGTAACGCAAAGCCTGCTTAGCAAGACGCCCACGGTCAACCATAGCTTCGTGTTCACTCAAAATTTCTGCCCACCGACTTGTCCAACATAGCGCTGAATACCATAGAGCATTAATTTCCACTGGCTTACCACGACGGGGAGTGATAGGCTGCCCGTCTACCACCACATCCATCCAGGTCAAAGCTACAGCAGGAGCATACCAACTAACTAGCCCATCGGTAACATCGGCCTGGATATTATAGCGTGTCCCTCCAATGAAAGCTTTGTAGATTTGCTGCACCACTGGATATTGCTCTACCAAAAACTGCCAGTCTTGTGTTGCTTCTAAGTAAAGCCCTAAAGTTTCAATCCACCATAGTGCCGCATCAATACTGTTATAAAACGGTTCGCCATCCGCGTCAGGAAATGCATTAGGAATTAAACCGTGAGAACAGTAACGTCCAAAAGTTTGCAACAGTCCTTTTGCCAACTCAAAACGCTGTGGAGTAAGAGTCAACCCTGGTAAGGCAATTAAGGTATCGCGCCCCCAGTCATTAAACCAGTGATATCCAGCAATCACGCTCGGACCAGCAATAGAAGCACGATAAACAATAAACTGATCGGCAGCTTGTAGTAGTCGCCGCCAGAGGTGGGATGGAGTTGAGGAAGATGAGGGAGATATAAGAGTATGATCTCGCCCTACTTCCCCCTGGCAATTTTCCCACCCAAAAATTTGAGACAGCCGCTGTTGCTCTGCTTCGACAAGTTCCGCAAAGGTTTCACAAGTCAGGGGAGTTTGCAGTTCATTCGGAAAACCCACTCGTGCATCCATTGTCACCGCATCCCCTGGACTGAGTGTAACTGTTAAGTAACCAGGGCTATAGAGGTCTTCGCGATCGCCCAACCCCCGCAGAGTTTCCTCGGGAAGTTTATAATCCAAGTACCAAAATGGATCTGGTTGATAGTTTCCTTGCGTCCAGCGCAAGTGCCAAGGTGTTCCAAAATTGTCAGAACTTATTGCTTGCAGGCAGACTTGCTGTTGTCCCAGCAATTGTGAGAACTGTAATTCTGGAATAACCTTTTGTTGATGGTGAAAGTCGCGATCGCCTATAAGCAGTCGCAGCTTCAATATCGCGGTTTGTGTACCTTCATAGCGATATTGAACCAAGATACGATGGCAAAAATGAAATGGGGGGGATGTGGGAGTGAGCGAGTCAGGGCTTACTTCTCTGTTTTGCCCTACTTTTTCCATTAATCCATACGGCATCACCAAACGTCTAGTCAACTGCCAGTCATCTTCACCCCATATCCACTTTGGAACTGGGTTAATATCAAAAAGGCGCAGCAGTTCGTAGCCCTTTGGCTCTATCTGACAACTGCCCCAGAAATTTGTCCCCAATGCCACAACCCGATCTGATAGTTCTAGGCTAGCTTCTAGGTGCGAAAGCAACAGAGTACGCCCAGAAGGCGGGTTAGTCGCGGCAAACAACCAGCCATGATAACTGCGAGTGCGGATATCAGAAACTGTACCACTGGCAAAACTTCCTAAGCCATTAGTCAGTAACCATTCTCTTGTATCTAAATCCACCATTGTCTACTCAAAATCGTTATGAGTATGATATTATTGTAACAGAATGTAATGAAGCCGTAAGTCTAGCCCTACAGGCGGTGAGACTATTGGTTCACGAGATGACGAGAACGGGTGAGATTACCTGACCCGAGCTCCAACAATACTAAATAGATAATAAATTGAAGGAGAATTAGGTTAATGCCTCTCACTTATCCATCAGAAGGATGCCTCCGTGTAGGTCAACAGGCTCCCGACTTTACAGCAACGGCTGTGGTAGATCAGGAATTTAAAACCATAAAACTTTCCGACTATCGCGGCAAGTATGTCGTACTGTTTTTCTATCCTTTAGACTTTACCTTTGTTTGTCCCACTGAAATCACAGCCTTTAGCGATCGCCACGAAGAATTTAAGAATCTTAACACCGAAATCCTTGGTGTTTCCGTTGACAGTGAGTTTTCTCATTTAGCATGGATTCAAACGGATCGCAAGTCTGGTGGCGTAGGTGACCTCAATTACCCCTTAGTTTCCGACATCAAAAAAGAGATTAGTGCAGCTTACAACGTGCTTGATCCAGCAGCTGGCGTTGCTTTGCGCGGTTTGTTCATTATTGACAAAGAAGGTGTCTTACAGCACGCTACCATCAACAACTTAGCTTTTGGTCGCAACGTTGATGAGACCCTGCGGACTTTGCAAGCCATTCAATACGTTCAGTCCCATCCGGACGAAGTTTGCCCTGCTGGCTGGCAACCAGGCGACAAGACAATGGTTCCCGATCCAGTCAAGTCCAAAGTTTACTTCGCTGCTGTTTAGGTTTCAAAAGTAATAGAGTAGTAGTACCACTATGACGTGCTATTACAAACTAACTCAAACTTAGCCACAGATAAACACAGACAAATCAAATTCGTAATGAATAATTCGTAATCTCTCAGAAGGAATTACGACTGAAAAATTACTAATTCTTTGGTTATATTCCGTGTAGATCTATGGCTTTTTCATTTAATATTTTCATAACATTAGGGATAAAAAGATGGTTACTTCAGCGGCTTCTAGCGGCTTATTCAATCAACGATTCTTCCGCAACTTTTTACCAAAACCAGCATCTAATACGCTGGAATTGGGATATCTGGCACCAGATTTTCAACTCCCAGATATCACTCATGGTACTTTAGTTAAATTATCTGATTATAGAGGCGAGCAACCAGTCTTACTTGCCTTCACTCGTATCTTTACAGAAAAAAATTATTGCCCTTTTTGCTTTCCTCATATCAAATCTTTAAATGAAAACTACGAGCAATTTCAAAACAGGGGTATAGAAGTTTTAATGATTACCAGTACCGATGAACGGCAAAGTCAAATCGTTGTGAAAGATTTGAATTTAAAAATGCCGCTTTTGAGTGATCCAAGCTGTCGCGTCTTCCGTAACTATAAAGTTGGACAAGCATTAGGAGCACCTTTACCAGCACAATTTGTGTTAAATCAAGAAGGCAAACTTCGCTACAAACATTTATTTTCTTTTCTTGACCACAACGCTAGCGTGGAGAGATTGTTAGAGCAATACAATTAGGCAGAGCAATGCCAAAGAAACAAATTTCAAGTTGAAAACTAAAACCTGTTAAAACACCAAGCCCGCACCGAATCAATAGATAAGGTGTGGGCTAACCTTACGATGCTTGCTGTTAGCGGAGTGGCGCGTTAGCGCGGGTAAATTCATTGGAATCCCCACTAAGCAAGAATCTGGGCGTCAAAAGAGCGCAGAGTGTCAAAGCCTAATATGCGGCAAATGTTCGCGGGGATTAAAAGTACGAATAGAGCGAATTTTTTCGTAGTATTCGCGTTCCTGCTGACTAATGTCTTTTGGTGGAACAATAGCAACTTTCACTAACTGATCACCACGTCCAGCGCGAGGTTGGGGCCAGCCTTTGCCACGTAAGCGCAAAGATTGACCAGAACGCACTCCAGGAGGAAGCTTCACCGTAACCGAACCATCTGGTGTGGGTACCTCAACTGAGGCTCCTAAAACGGCTTCGTCTGGCGTGATTGGTATTTCGCACACCAAGTTATCGCCCTCGAACTGGAAGAAAGAGTGGGGTTGAAGTTCAACTTTCAGATATAAATCACCACGTTGTTGGGTGAAAGGACTAACTGGTCCTTTACCGCGTACGCGTAAACGACTGCCAGACTTTGCACCTGCGGGTATACGAACATCAATGACTTCGTTGCCCAGATTTAGGTGCTTTTGTACACCATGAAACGCTTCGGAAAAAGTCAGGGCGATGGCAGCTTCACTGTCTTGGGTAGCGCCAGTAGTACCTACATCTTGAAAATTAAAATCATTAAACCCACCAAAACCACTAGGTGCACCAGTGCTGGTGCGGTAATATGATTGCCGTCCTCCGCGTGGACTACCACCGCCAAAGCGTCCTAGTAATTCGTTAATAAATTCATCAAAGCTACCATATTGGCTGAAATCAAAACCGCCCATATCAACACCAGCACCAGCACCAGATGGGAAGCCATCAGCTGCTTGTTTCCAGTATTGACCAAATTGGTCATATTTTTTGCGTTTGTCTGAGTCTGACAAAACTTCGTATGCTTCGTTAACTTCTTTGAAGCTTGCCTCAGCTTGTTTGTTACCTGGGTTGACGTCAGGGTGATATTTGCGGGCTAATTTGCGAAAGGCTTGTTTGATTTCTTCTGGACTGGCAGTTTTACTAACGCCCAAAGTTGCGTAATAATCCTTAAAATCAGTTGCAGCCATCTACCTGCCTCCCTTAGAAATTTCCGTTAAATTTTTATCTAAAATTAAACTTGACAGAGTAATCCAGATATAATTCTGGTGCATAAACTCTGATAATAAATTAACAAATATTAAATCAATTTAAGTGGGGTTCTTGCTCATTACAGGAGTGCAATTCCCGTACTCCTGGGCTTCCGGAGAATAGCAAATTAAATTATCAAATCCTTCCTCTAGACTTGGAGGGGCATCCCGAAGCTGACGATACATACGAAATATGACATCTTCTGGGACTTTACGTTCCCGTCTTTTGTTGCGTGCTAAACACTGCCATACTGGGGTTCTCACCCACATCCCGGTTATATGGGTAAAGCCTAGTTCACGCGCTATATCGATAAGTTCACGGCGATGACGTCGCTGGGCATTAGTCGCATCGTAGATTATTGTACCACCTGGGATTAGCGCTTGTTGAAATTGCCGTTGAATCTCCCGCCAAATCAGTAACCAAGGTCCTTGAAAAGCTTCATTACCAAACAATTGCCCTCGGATAGCATCAGTAGAAATAAGTTGCGTCCTCGGGCATTCTGCTAGCAATTGCCTTGCCAAAGTGGACTTACCACTACCAGGAAGACCAATTAACACAATTAACTGAGTCATCTGTCCATTGTCTTTTTTCCTTTGTTAATAGTTAGTAGTTAGTTGTTGGTTATTCTACTAACTACTAACTAATGACTAATGACCCTAGTGGGAACGTCCAAGTCAGAAGGCTATCGGATTCGCCAGTCGCTTAGTAGATCGGCAGACAAGGACTGCGCCGTACTGGCGAACTAATAACTCATGACTAATGACTAAATAATGGTTCCATCCGGAATGACGGCATTTTTCAGCACGACAACGATACCACTTTTGATATGGAAACCTTGATTTTCGCGCTGAGCTTCTTGGACATTATCTTTATTGATAATTTGCACATCAGAACCAATGCGAGCATTTTTATCGATGATGGCACGACGAATTGTGGTGTTCGCACCAATCCCTAAAGGAATTTCCCCACTTTGAGAGTCTGACTGGCGTTCAGCAAATGGTTGATAGAAATCTGCCCCCATAAGTAGGGAATCTTGAATGACACAGCCAGCTTCAATGCGCGATCGCACTCCCAGCACCGAATGTTCGATCCGGCATTTTTTGATAATGCAACCCTCTCCAATCATTGATTCTGTGATTTGGCAATCCAAGACTTTACTGGGAGGTAGGTAACGAGCACGAGTGTAAATTGGCGCGTCTTCATCGTAGAAGCTAAAAGGCGGCTGAGGTTGCTTGGTCAGTGCTAAATTTGCATCATAAAATGCCTCAATTGTTCCGATATCTTCCCAGTATCCATTGTATAAGTAGGCTTGAACGTTGTGATTGTTTGCCGCCTCGGGAATAATTTCTTTTCCAAAATCTGTCCTTTCTGAAGCTTCATTCAACAGCTTAGTCAAAACTTCTTTTTTAAAGATATAAATTCCCATTGAGGCAATATAGGGCTGTTTTTGAGCCTGTTCTGGAGTTAATCCCAGTACAGTTGTATCAACGTGCATCTCCTTTAGCGCATCACCTTTGGGTTTTTCGCTGAAATTGATTACTCTACCAGAATCATCAATTTTCACTAAGCCAAAGTCAGAGGCGCGACGCTCATCAATTGGTAGCACCGAAAGAGTAATATCAGCTCCAGTTTCCCTGTGACGCTGTACGAACTCACGGTAATCCATGCGGTAGAGGTGGTCACCCGAAAGGATAAGATATTCGTCTATGTCCCACTCTTCCATCAGCCACAAGTACTTGCGAACCGCATCAGCTGTACCTTGGAACCAGTTGAGGCTATCTGGGGTTTGCTGTGCAGCTAGAACTTCTACAAAACCCTCTGTAAAGCCAGCAAAGTTATAAGCACGAGCAATGTGGCGATTCAGCGAAGCTGAGTTGAATTGCGTCAGAACATAGATTTTATATATTTCTGAGTTGATACAGTTACTGACTGGAATATCGATCAAACGATATTTTCCAGCCACTGGTACGGCTGGTTTAGCCCGTAACTTAGTGAGTGGATAAAGGCGGGTACCTGCACCCCCTCCAAGGATTATTGCCAAAACTTTTTTCACAAGATTTCTCCAGACTGCCTTTCAACTCTCACCTACAGTTTAGGGCTAGCTGAGACCACTGATAAAGGGGGGGAGGCTAGATTATGGTATTACTTATGACGGATTTTCATATGAGCAATCTTTTTTTATATCAGTCACTTGACTTTTTTGTCAAAAAACTAAACAGTTCAAAATCTACGATGTAAATCCGGGGAATGTAGGCGAATGGAGAACCCCAGACTTTTGTAGTGTTCACGCGGCTTCCCATAGGGTAGGGTTGGGAACAGGGAACAGGGAACAGGGAACGCTTAAGAAGCTGTAAAGGTGTTCCTAGCTTCGTCAAAAATCTGCGGAGGAGTCCTAGACATACTTGTTGAGATTCCTGGGAAACTTCAAAAAATAAATTCAATTCTGTAGCCAATCATTAATTTTCGAAAATATCACTTGTAATATTTAAACTTTTTTTAGTTGTCAATCTAAATATTATTTAATTAGCGCTTATTCCAATTTATATTCATTAAGTAGCATACTTTATAGCGTCTTGTCTAACTAACAGGGATGGAGTGATCTCTGTGAGAACAATGCTTGCCTATAAATTTTCACTTCAAATGCTAATTATAGGGAATTCCTGCCAAATTCTAAGCTGTTAAATCTTGGGAATCTCACAGAAAGAAACATCCTTACGCGATCACAGAAGAAAAAAATCGCTGCCTGCGGCACGCTGCGCTAACATTCAAACCCAGAGGAGCTTTTGTTATGGCAAAAATGGCTATTTTCTATGGCAGTACTTCCGGTATCACTGAATCAGTCGCCACGAAACTACACGAGCATTTTGGCGAGGATCTTTGTGATCTTTACAGCATGGAAGAAGATTTTGTAAGCGTCGATCAAATGCTTGAGTACGATTATTTGCTCTTTGGTTGTTCTACCTGGGGTTCAGGGGAAGTCCAAAATGATTGGCGCGATCCTATATTCGAGATGTCAATCGAAAAACCCGATTTTACAGGTAAAACGATTGCTTTATTCGGTGCGGGAGATTGTGTAACTCACGGAGAACAGTTTGTTAGCGCCTTGGGTACTTTATATAACCACTTCAAAGAATTAGGTGCAACTTTAGTTGGTGAGTTCCCTCTAGACGGTTATACTTACGAATATTCCTTTGCTGTACGTGACGATAAATTTGTCGGACTACCTATTGACGAAGTGAATGAGAGCGATAAAACCGATGAGCGTATTGCAAGCTGGCTTGAGGTATTGAAACCACATTTTCCTAGCGCATCGTTGGAAACTGCTTAAATGACTCAAAAGTGAAAAGTCCTGACAGCGTATGGTGAGGTTGCTGTTACTCGTAACCTAGTCACAGCTTTCCCTTTAAGTACGCTTCCCACCATTTGGTGGGGGACTTAAACTCAGTGATGAAAGTGCTTTAGGATACAGAACTTTATCAGAATTTTTCCATCTCACTTTTTGCACCCTCATATCATGTCCGGTGAAAGACTTATCATTAAGACGGCTCTGAGCAGGGGGCAGGGAGCAGGGAGCAGGGAGAAAGAGGATTTTCCGGTTGTTGCACATATTTGGTAATCACAACTAATTAGCCGGACATGATATCAAATGTCACACTACGGATCTTTAGGGAACTGGTTCTCTATGGCTGACGCTACACCATTCGGCTATCGCAGCGATTTGCGGAGGTCATCCCCGAAGATCGCCAGTGCGAAGGGAAACGCTCTGCCGACTTGTAGACGCCGACCAGAAAGCGAACCGTAGGGTAGGAACTGGCGCACAAATTCTATTCCTTTACCTTTCCCTTAATACTATTTAAAAAATTTCATACCGCCTTTAATTTTTTGATTTACCAAATGCAAATTTTGAGACAGCTTAATATACTCCACCCAAGGCTGCTCTGATAACTCAGAAATTGCGTTTGGTGATAGGGTTGCTGTGAAAACATCCTTTTCAGGAGTTACATCTGCAACACCTAAGTTTTCTAATACAGTAGTTGTTTCAGTATATGTTGCATCATTTTTAGTATGAATAAAAACTTTTAAACCAGGCTCCTGTGAGTTATTAACGTCATTGAGCGCTACTGCAAGGGCGCTATCTAGCTTTTGATAATTCATAAAAACCTTCCAGTAAGTCAACAGGGGCAAGCAAAGAAGCTTACCCTATTATCAACCTATCAAATTATTAGGTTATCATTACCTATCCTTATACAGACTTAATGCATTTATCTGTACGTCCAACTACAGATTTTGTGCATCAATCAGTCCATAACCCCATTTGCTATCAAAGGTTTCGGCTGGTTTTTTTGGTATGGAACTATTTTTACGTAGCAGCAGTTTAATAGCACCGGGGTCAAGCTTGGGGTTACGCTGCAACAGCAGTGCGACTAAGCCAGTGATGAAGGGTGCAGCCATACTCGTACCAGCTAACACCATGAACTTGGAATTAATGATCGTTGAGCGATCAGAGTTGGCATTGGAGGAAAGAGTAGAAACAATCATCGCTCCTGGTGCTGCGACATCCGGTTTTTTAGCATCATTCCGCAGAGGTCCTTCACTGCTGAAATCAGAAATTGTATTCAAAGAGAAGCCCATTTCTTGGGCTTTATTGTCTATGTCAGTGTACTTATCTTTTGTTGTATAAGCAGCAACTGTAATTGCACTGCTGGCACATCCTGGTGAACCAATTTTGACTGAATCAACAACACTTTGGCCGGTGAATAAGCTTGACCCATCTAATGTCCACACATCTAGTCGCACATCTTTTGCTGAAGTGTTTTTGAACCGCAACTGCCAAATTCCACCCTGGACGGGTGTAGTATAACTGGCTTTCCCTTGACCGCGAATTTGTACTAAAACGTTATAGTCGCCGTTGCCGGGATCGCGTTTTGGTGTTGCAACTTGCACCTGCGAATCTTGTAAGGTGTATTCCTTTATATAGTTGCCATCAGCAATGACTGGTTGGAAGGGGGTGACGAAACCGTTGGGACTACGCAAGGACACTTCTAATTGACCTGCACTAGAGTACCAACCGTTTAACGTTGCCATGCTGGCTTGATTTAATGGTACGTTGAAGCGCATAGTATGAGTTTTACCAGCAGGAACAATTGCTTGAGCGTGAATGTTATCGTTGCCCTCGTTACCAGCAGCACAGCAAACTATGCGTCCAGGACCAGTTTCAGAGTTAATAACTTTTGACAGCGAGTCGCTCCCATCGTGAGGATCAAAGTGTCCCCCTATACTCATATTCACAACGGCTGGACGTCCCATTTCTCGGGCGACGCGAAAGATGTAGCGGACAGCATCGGCAATGTGACCTTCATCCAAGTCGCTTTTGACGATGAGCAATTCTGCCTCTGGTGCGACACCACCATAGGTAGCATCCATACCAGCAGCAATTCCAGCAACGTGAGTTCCGTGACCGTTTGTATCTTGGGAAATTGTGAGTTGTGAGCCAGTTAATTCTGCCCCATATTTACCTTCTATCACTCCAGAACCAGACAGTGTTTGGTCCCAGATGCGTAAAATACGTCCTTTAAAGGCGGGGTGCTTCGGATCAATGCCACTGTCGATAATACCGATCATCACTCCCTTGCCAGTAAGGTTACTATTTTTCTTCCTAAACTCCGGTATGTGTACTGTGCTTTTGGCAACGTCCATGTGCAGTTTAAGTTTGCGCGATGGCTTAATGCGCTCAATCGCAGGGTCATCAGATAAGGCGTCTAAACTTTGTACGGGTAAGAACGCCGTCCGCACGTGTCCTCTATTTTGGTTGACTTCAACACCATGTTGTGACAAGTGACTTAAGTCTGCATTTTCATCACAGTAGATAAAAACTATGCTACGGGTTGGCTTGAGATTGTTTTTCGGGGGAACTATACTCAGCATTCTGATCTGGGGAGTTAAAGCTTGCTGTCCTTCCCGTTGATAGTCTTCAAATGCTAATAGCAGTCCTGGAGATAGTTTTTGATGTCTCATTTGACGTCTCTTGAATATATTGAAGTTGAATATCTGCAACATTTTAGCAGGACAATCTGAAGAATTAGGAATTGTGAATAATTTTAGATTTCCCTGATTTTTGGAGAAAAATTATGGCAGTTATCATTTGGGTAAAATACATATTTTTTTCAGCCATAAGGTGTTACATCCAAATAAAAACTGCTAAAACACTAATGATTTTTCTGAAAATCCTACTTAGAGGAATTACCTTCTTTACCAAAATCAAGATTTTTTCTTTGCAGAGCTTGCGAATCTAATTTTTTTATTCATTATTTCATGATTGACAAATTCTTCAGTGACTTTAAGTAAATACAATTGCAGCGTGAATCTTTACGGAAAAACTAAAAAAGTTTTTAAAGATTTCATATCAATTGGTATCACACATGTAGAGAACGCTACATCGCTCAACGCGGCGGCAGGTGCTACAAAAAAACCCGAACGCCAGATACCTCTGTCGGGAAACCCTCATCAAGTACTGGCTCCCCAACGCACTGGGGAAGCCGTGCACGCGAGTGGCTCTGTTGCATGTGAGTCAGCCTGTTGGGGAGGTTCTCTGTGTTGAGTGCGACTGACTCTCTCGTTGGGTGACGTCTCTTACATTGGTTCTTGTGATACCAATTGTCCATTATTGTTACAAAGTATTTGAACAGCAACCGTATTGTCGTAAAAAGTACTTATCTTCAAATTTATACCAAATACAGTGCGAGCCTTTCGGCTCGCACTATGTTCACAAAATTGAGATGCTCCCAAGACATCAGGAATTTAGGGGAGTGGCGAATCAATTTTGGTACAAAATGAGACTTTCCAAACATTCTCTCATCTCAACAAAATCCAAATCAAACAACTTAACTGATGTTATTTGGCAAAAATTAGAACCAGTTGCGTAAAATTTTTTCGATTGTCATTAATTATGGTGACATAAAAAAAGTCAAAGGTACTCACAAATAAAGGTTTAGACGTATAGGAGCGCAATTGGTAGAAAATGGATTTTATCGAGATCAGACATTCAAGCTTTACTTTTTTAGTTTGATCGCTGCTAAAGAGTGCATTCCATTCAAAATCAAACATGGAAAATGGAACTATACCCTAGATGTAGGCTTGAGAAACCACCAAGCGACAAGGAAGATTCCAGCTGTAAATAGTTGCGTTAGATCCATCGCAGACAGATAACCATCGGAAAACGAAGCAATACTGCGATCAGTTATACCAAATAGCCACGACGAGATACCAAACACCCAAATTCCATTTTTTATATTTCCTACAAATTGTTTAGAGTCTGATGAGTGCCGATTTTTCATGATTTTCTCCGTAGGTGAAGAATCTGATAGTTAGAGGATGCGCCAGCGGCGGATACCAGCCACTAGTAGATTTCAGGTGTTATTTTTCCCTCAGCTGAAAGTTTTTCTGACTGTGGCTCTTGAACTTTATATTTCTTTCATAAATTTAACAATTTTTAAGGTACTTGACATAACTGCCAAAAGGTACATATCCTCATGTTGTGAGGATAATATAATCTAGATGTACTTTTTGTCAATAGGTTTTCAATCCTAAAATGTAAAGATTGATTGATTGGTTGGAGAAATAACTTAAAAATCATTGATTTTTCGCTATTAATCTTTGTGTAAGCAGATATGCTTTTACAGCGTTGTTTTATCGTCTCTACGGAACTGGAAGGTTTTGGCTGTTGAGAAGATGGCAAGCAAGATAAGCGAAAAAAGATTTTTACACGTTTAAATCCAACCACCAAGCGGGTGACTTCTGCCTTTGGATACTCATCATTCCGGGGCAGAAATGAGTTAAATCAAGAAAGTGATAGCAATATGTCATATGTCAGCAGTGCGGGAGTCGAAATCCCCATCAGGGGTTGTGATGAACAATTCACCTAATGCACAGCAGTTGCAAAAAACTGCTTTACCGCACTTAGGATTAGTTTGCATTACATTGTCCAAAGAGGTGCGCTTTCGGACAATAACGCGTAAGCGCTACTTAGAACTCCCAGAGAACCAACGTGAAACCGCACTAAAAGTCATTTATCGGGAGAACTTACAGCGCTTAGATTTGGCGTTAACTTTTTGTGTGCGCAATTCAATACAGCTTTATCGAATGTCCTCTGCTTTATTTCCGATGAGTGACTTGGAGGATGAAGTGGGCGCAACTGTTCTAGAGAATATGAGCGCAGATTTAGCCAAAATCGGGCAAAGGGCAGTAAAATTAGGCATCCGAATGGTATTACACCCGGATCAGTACGTTGTGCTCAGTTCTGATTCACCGCAAGTGGTGGCATTAAGTCTTAAAATCTTAGAGCGACACGCTCGCACACTAGATTTACTAGGTTTACCGCGTTCTTGTTGGTCATTAATGAACATTCATGGTGGCAAATCTCAACGTTCGGATCAACTGGTGGATGTTATTTCTGAATTACCAGAAAACATCAAAAGTCGCTTGACTTTGGAAAATGACGAATACGCCTACAGTTCCAGTGAAATTTTAGAAGTTTGTCAACGAACTAACATACCATTAGTATTTGATGCTCATCACCATATCTGCCATGAAAGTTTAGACAGTTACGACGATCCAAGTGTTGCCCAAATGTTTTATGCTGCAAGGGAAACTTGGGCTAACCCAGACTGGCAGTTAGTCCACATTTCCAACGGTCAACAAGCTTTCGGTGATAGAAAACATAGTGATTTTATTAACGCTATGCCCAGTGTTTATCAACAAGCGCCTTGGATAGAAGTCGAAGCAAAAAGCAAGGAAGAGGCGATCGCCCATTTACGTTCTTGGTGGCTGCAATAAATTCTGTTGTCTACCCCTTCCCTAATCTTGGGTATCTGAGTGCGGCTTGATCTTGCTTAGCCACTTTTTTGATTCTTCCAAGATTTCCCTTGTTCGCTTCATATGCTCCCGAGAACCCTGGAGATGTTCATTTGTTATTTGTATACGTTCCTGGGAGGACTTCTCTAATTTTTTTGCTCTTTCATTCATAACTCAAGTAACTCTTTGATAATAAGCGTGAATTATAAACAATATTTAAACTACTTTACTTTGAGATCATTCCCAAAACTTAATTTTTTATTTTGTTGTTTTTCTAAGCTGAGTCCAATTTTTCTTAAATTCAGTGTAGCAAGTTTTCAAGTTAACAAACTGACAAGCAAGCTTTTTATACCGAGTTTCAAGCTCTTGTGAATGAGTTCTAAGTTTCTTGGAATGAGCTATAATCTCATTAGCAATTTCCTTATTGAAAGTATTTTTTTGAAAAATTACCTTGTCCATCTTGTGCAATTCTTCTGATTGAACTTCTTCACCATTGATCATAGTAAGTAGCTCTACTACTGACTCGCTAGCAGATTTTTCAATTTTAGAAATTGTCTCTTGTAATTCCTGAGCCTTAAAGAGTGTTGAGTGTTCTAAACCTGTCACAGGGAAGTCACCCCTTCAGGGGTGACTTCCCTGTGACAGGAGTGCAATACACAAATTTTGGTTTGTCGCCTTTAATTCTTGCTCTACCTCTTCGGGTTGCTGCTGTCTGTACTGCAAATGTAGGTTTTGGCTCTCTACCAACTCACACAAAAACTCTGGCTGCTCACGTAAAAACTTAATATGAGTTATAAACAGCGAAAAATTTTTCATTTCCAAAGCCTGTTTCTTGTTCAACTTAGCGCTCTTGGCGCTTTTTCCGGATTATTTGAATGATATTTGTCTAGAGGAGTGATCCACCATCTAGCTTTGTAATGATTCTTACATATAAAACTTAACAAAAAATCATTCTTTTAGCTGTTGACAAAGCCCTTTCTTGCAACTGAGAAGGGAAGAGATAGCTATGCTGCTGCCTCAATATAATCATTGGGAGGCTCTGCCTCCTTTAAGGCATTCCCATGCAGAGCATAGGAACGAGAGAAACAAAAGAAAAATTAATCGTCCCAACGCCACTACAGCCAAGGCTAGTGTGCTTATGGCAGAAGTCCCCTTGCGGAGGTTTGAGATGAGAAAATAATCTCATGCTTTGCATATTTGCATGAGATGATTAAAAAGTTATGGCAATAGCAATAGATTTTGGTACAAGCAACACAGTCATCGCTCGCTGGAACCCTGTCACCCAACAACCAGAAACTCTCAACATACCTGGTTTATCTATTCAACAAAGTCTCAATCCCCCACTGATTCCTAGCTTGGTTTATGTTGAAGATGCCTCGAAGGGGCAAGTGTTATTGGGTCAACAAGTGCGCGATCGCGGTCTTGATTTAAAAAATGACCCGCGATTTTTCCGCAGCTTTAAACGCGGTATTGGTGCAGACATCCAAGGTTTCTTACCAGAGTTGGATGGACAAATCGTTACTTTTGAGCAGGTGGGGCAATTGTTCCTCTCTCAAATCATTGAGCAATTGGCACCACTGCAAGGGGGAATAGATTCTCTGGTGTTAACTGTACCTGTAGACAGCTTTGAGGCTTATCGCCACTGGCTGGGACAAGTTTGCCAAACCCTACCCGTTGAACAAGTGCGGATGCTGGATGAACCAACAGCAGCGGCTTTGGGCTATGGCTTGGCAGATCAAGAAATTCTCTTGGTGATTGACTTTGGCGGTGGAACGTTGGATTTATCTCTCGTGCGGCTAGATCAAACCGTGCAAAGAATTCAAAAGCCGGTAGGATTTCTTCTCAAGTGGGGTAACAAGTCCTTAGCCGAAGACTCAAAGCAAAAGGTAAAAACCGCTCGCGTGTTGGCGAAAGCTGGGCAAAATTTGGGTGGTACTGACATCGATAATTGGCTGGTTGATTACTTTGCCAAAACTCAAGGGTTGGTGGTGAGTCCTTTGACAACGCGACTCGCAGAAAGAGTGAAGATTCAACTTTCAAGCCAAACCCAAGCAAGCGAAGTTTATTTCAACGATGAGACGTTTGAGAGTTATGAGTTAGATCTCAACCGCGACACTCTAAACACTATCCTCGCAGAACACGCGTTTTTTGAACGACTTGATGAGTCGATGACTTCTCTGTTGCAGCAAGCACGACGCCAAGGGATAGAAGTTTCAGATATTAACGCTGTTTTACTTGTCGGTGGAACTGTACAACTGAGCGCAGTACAAACATGGGTTAAGCAGTATTTTAAACCAGAAAAAATTCGTTGTGAGCGTCCTTTTGAAGCCATTGCCCAAGGCGCTTTACAAGTTGCTCAAGGCGTGGAAGTGAAAGATTTTCTCTACCATAGCTATGGTATCCGGTATTGGGATCGCCGCAACAAATGCCATAGCTGGCATCCTATTGTTAGGGCTGGTCAGCCTTACCCGATGAGTCAGCCAGTAGAATTAGTTTTGGGCGCTTCTATGGAGAGTCAGCCCAGTGTTGAATTAATTATGGGTGAGTTGGGTGCGGATACGGGCGGTACGGAAGTTTATTTTGATGGCGATCGCCTGATTACTCGCAGTGCAGCCAGCTGTCAAACAAACGTCAAACCCCTTAACGATAAAGATGGGGCAAGATCAATTGCTCAACTCACACCACCAGGGTTTCCGGGGAGCGATCGCATCAAAGTTGGCTTTCAAGTTGATGAACAACGCTTTTTGCGAATCACAGTTGAGGACTTGTTGACAAGTGAAACGCTGTTGGAAAATCAAGTTGTGGCGCAGTTGAGTTAAATCAGGGAACAGGGAACAGGGAACAGGGAACAGGGAACAGTAAACGACTGATAACTGATAACTGATGACTGATAACTGATAACTGAAAAATATGGTTTGTAGTCAGCGCTTCGGTGCTGACTACAAAACATTCCCTACCTTTGCACTACCACTGGCGTTCCTATCGATGCCCAGTTAAACAGCAATTTAGCGTTTTTGGGAGCTATATTTATACAGCCATGACTGATTGGTGTTCCAAATTTTTTATGCCAGTAAGCACCATGAATTCCATAACTTCCGCTGTAATACATAGTATATGGAACGTCAGGAATATCATAGTCCTCACCCTGCATTCGGGCAGACTTGTACTTGGATTGAATTTGAAAAACACCAGTAGGAGTCGGGGTAGATTTCTTACCTGTAGAAATAATAAATGTATAAACAGGTTTGTCACCTTCCCAAGCTGTTAAGCGTTGGTTTGAAAGCTTAATTTGAATCCAACGCTGTTCGGATTGTTGTAGCACTAGTATTTGTTCTTTAACCGTCTGGCTTTTTGATTGCGCCCAAACCTGATTGGAAGCACTCAAAAAAACGTTTAAAGTCAGTGCCATTCCAGTTATGAATAGCTTCAAGGGACGCATCGACATAGGAGAAAATAGACTGTTGATCATACATACACTCAAATAACAGCCGTTTGGGGAAAGTTTTAGCTTTCTCCTATAATTCCTATTTTATTGCATCAAAATCATGGTATTTTGTTTAATTTCATATAAATTGAAGCATCAGCGACAATACCCGCCTCAGTTTAGATCACAAGGTATACTCGAAGTCAGCAAAAGAGGTGTAATACCGTTTCACTTTAAGGTTGATACAAATAGGCAGCAGAGGAGCAGAG